>DATKAT010000175.1:0-4564 GCA_035514675.1 Acidobacteriota bacterium
GCGCCCTCGAATCGGGAGTCGAGAACCCACTTGTAAAGCAGGTCGATCAGAGTCGTCGCAGCGCCCATCAGCAGAACCATGCCGGAAAGGTGGCGCAAATATTGACTGCGCCAGACTCTGCGAAATTGAAAAGGGGTCCGATCCGGCGCCGTTGGACTGGAGGGGTTGCGAATCGCGAATTCATCGTCCGGGCAATGAGTGCAATTGAGGCGGTGGATCAGAGCCAACAGCGCGCCGGCTGCAACAATCAGGACCGCTACATGAAGCAGAAGGCGCTCGTTGCCGTCGCTCCCCGCCAGCCACGCCGTGTAGAATCCGCCGAACGCGCCGCCTGCGATTCCGCCCGCCGCAAAGATCGCGAAAAGCCGCTTGGCCGCGCCCGGCGTATAGAGTTCGTATGAGAGCATCCATCCCTGGATCGGAAGCAAGACTGTAAACACTCCGCCCCACACGTAAAAGAAGGGAAAGAGAATCCGGGGCCCGTCCCCCAGAGTCAGGGAGAAGAAAATCACCCCGCCCAACAGGAAGATCAGCGTGGCGGCGCTCAGCATCCAGTGAAAGTTTCGGCGGGAGAGGCGGCGGTAGGCCAGGACGACCGGCCCCGAAAGCAACGCGATCGACACGTACAGCATGGGCAGACGCCAGTCGAACCCGATGTTGCTCAGGTACAGGGAGTTCTGCAGGGATTTGATGACGCTGGCCCCGGTCAGCGCGAGGAAGAAGAAGAGCGCCATCAGGAAGGCGGTGGTCGCTTCCTCTCTTCGGATCTTGAGCAGCCTGAGCAGAGATTCCGTATTCATGGCTCCCAACCAGTTCCCCTCCGGCTACCTGCCTCTGGATCCGGAAGGTGGGCAGTCGGAATTCGCTTAAAAAACCGCCCAGAGCCGCGCCGCGCCGCCCGATCCGCCTTCGATCTTAAGGGGAGCGGCGATCATCCAGGCTCCCTGCGCCGGGACCAGATGCAGATTCGCTGCATTCTCCAGGTGATAGCCGTCGGAGCCATGGACGATGTGATGGACTTGAAAATCGCTCGAAGGCCCGAAATCGACGCTGAGCGTGTCGATTCCCAAACCGGAGGCCGATCGTTCGCGTATCAGGAATTCGGCGGATTCGGGAGAGAACCCGGGGAAGCGCATCCGGCCGCTCTCGTCCCGGTTCTGGTAGCGTTCGAAGTCGGACCAGTAATCTCCCCAGCCGGTCCAGGCAAAAACCACGGCGCCGTCAGGAATCCGGCCGTGTTCCAATTCCCAGGCCGCCAAGTCCTCCACGCGGAGCTGATATGCGGCCGATTCCGCCGCCTGCTTTCGAATGTCGACCACGACCATCGGTCGCAGCAGCTCCCGCAGTTCCAGTTGATCGACGGATTTCATTCCGGATGAGAAGTGATTGGGCGCGTCCAAGTGCGTCCCAAGGTGTTCCGGCATGCAGATGGCGCCCGAGAAGACGCCGTCGTCTTCCAGCGTCGCCAGCGTCCGGAATTCGAAGCCGCTGTACGATTCGCCGGGCCAGTGCGGATTCTCCGAATTCAAAGGATGCGTCATGTCCACCACCTGCACCGTCCCCTGTGAAATCGCCTGCAAAGCCTCCAGAACCGGCGGATGCGCGGCGGGCGGGCTCGAACATGCCGCCAGAAGCAGCGGCGCCAGCTTCAGAATTTTCACCAGACGGTTCCTTCCTGGGCGACTTCTTCGCCCTCCTGAGCGAACGACTCAACAGGGGGGCATGCGCAGACCAGATTTCGGTCCCCATAAGCCTCGTCAACGCGGCCGACCAGCGGCCAGAATTTGTTTCGCCGACTCGAAGCGGTCGGAAACACCGCCTTTTCCCGACTGTAGGGATGCTTCCACGGCTCCTCGGCCAGCATTTCAGCCGTGTGAGGAGCATTGCGCAATACGTTGTTTCCGGGATCGGCGATGCCCATTTCGATTTCCTCGATTTCCTTCCGAATGGAAATCATGGCCTCGCAAAAACGGTCCAACTCCGCCTTCGATTCGCTCTCGGTCGGCTCCACCATCAGCGTCTCCACCACCGGCCAGGATACGGTGGGCGCGTGAAATCCGTAGTCGATCAGTCGCTTGGCGATGTCGATAACCGAGATTCCGGTTTTTTTGCGGAATCTTCGACAGTCGAGGATGCACTCATGCGCCACCGTTCCATTCTTTCCCCGAAACAAGACTGGAAAAGAGTCGTCCAGGCGATGTGCGACGTAGTTTGCGTTCAGAATTGCAACCTGGGAGGCCTTGACCAACCCTTCCGTCCCCATCAATCTGATGTAGGCCCAGGAGATGGGAAGAATCCCCGCGGAGCCCCAGGGCGCCGCCGAAATCGCGCCGATCGACTGCTGACCGCCGACGTCGGTAAAGAAGTGTCCGGGCAGGAAAGGCGCCAGGTGGGACGCCACTGCGATCGGCCCTACGCCGGGGCCCCCTCCGCCGTGCGGAATGCAAAAGGTCTTGTGCAGGTTCAGGTGGCAGACGTCCACTCCGAAGTCGCATGGTCGACAGATTCCGACCTGCGCGTTCATGTTGGCGCCGTCCATGTAGACCTGACCGCCCGCCGAATGAACGACCTCGCAGATCTCTACAATCCCCTCTTCGAAGACCCCGTGCGTCGACGGGTACGTGATCATGAGCGCAGCCAGACGACCGCGGAATCGCTCAGCCTGCGATCGGAGGTGGTTCAGATCGACATTGCCGTCGTCATCGCAGTCCACCTTCACGACCTTCAGGCCCGCCATCACCGCGCTGGCCGGGTTGGTTCCATGCGCGGAAGTCGGGATCAGACAGACGTCCCGGCCTCCCTGCCCCAGCGATCGGTGGAAGCCTCGAATCGCCAGGAGTCCGGCGTATTCGCCTTGAGCCCCGGCGTTGGGTTGGAGGGAAACGGCGCCAAGTCCCGTAATCTCGGCCAGCATTTCCTCCAATTCCCGAATCAGCCTTTGGTAGCCCTCGGTTTGAGAGAGGGGCGCAAAGGGATGGATGCTGCCGAACCCCTGCCACGTAATCGGCAGCATCTCCACAGCCGCGTTCAATTTCATCGTGCAGGAGCCCAGCGGAATCATCGAGGTCGTCAGCGAAAGGTCGCCCTTCTGCAGGCGGTGAATGTAACGAAGCATCTCCGTTTCGGAATGGTAGTTGTGAAAAACCGGGTGCTCCAGATACTTCGACTCGCGCGAAAACGGTTCGCCGTATTCCACCTGCAAATCAACAGTCTCTTTCAGGAGGGAATCGGGCGAACCGCCGGTCACGACTTCGATCAGCCGCTCCACGTCCCGCAGCCCGGTGGTCTCGTCCAGCGAAATTCCCAAGTCGCCGTCGTCATACTGACGCAGATTGACCCGGAACTTTCGCGCCCGGTCCAAAACCGCACGCGGATCCGGAACCTGCAGTCGAATCGTGTCGAAGAAGCGGGAAGTGAAGAGGCGGGTCCCTTCTTGTCGAAGCCCTCCGGCCAGAAGCTTCGTCAGCAGGTGAATTCGCGCGGCGATCCTTTTGAGCCCTTGCGGGCCGTGATAGACGGCGTACATGGAGGCCAGCACGGCCGGCAAAACCTGGGCCGTGCAGATGTTGCTCGTCGCCTTGTCCCGTCGGATGTGCTGCTCTCGCGTCTGCAACGCCAGACGCAGCGCCGGCCTCCTTTGACGATCCCTGGAAACCCCCACCAGCCTGCCTGGTATCAGTCTCTTGAACTCTTCCCGAGTGGCAAAGTAGCCTGCGTGAGGGCCCCCGTAGCCAAGGGCCACGCCGAATCGCTGCGTGCTGCCCACCGTCACGTCCGCTCCCCACTCCCCGGGCGGACTGAGCAGGGTCAAGGCCAGCAGGTCCGCAGCCGCGATGAACAATCCTCCGACTTGATGCACCCGATCCGCCAGATCCCGCCAATCCTCGATCTGCCCGTTGGTGTCGGGAAACTGAACCAACGCCGCGAAGACTCCTTCAGAGGGGGCGAATTGCAGAGGGTCGCCCGTTTCCACCTCGATGCCCAGAGGCTCGGCGCGAGTCCGTATCACATCGATCGTTTGAGGATGGCAGGTTTCGGCCACCAGGAAGCGGTTCCTTTCAGGACTCCCTTTTGCCGCAAACGCAAGCCCCATGGCTTCCGCCGCGGCCGTCGCCTCATCCAGCAATGAGGCGTTGGAGACCTCCATGGACGTCAGGTCGGCGACCATGGTCTGGAAGTTCAGCAGCGCTTGCAGACGGCCCTGCGATATCTCCGCCTGATACGGAGTGTACTGCGTGTACCAGCCGGGATTCTCCAGGATGTTTCGCTGAATGACGGGCGGAGTGATGCAGTCCGAATAGCCGGTTCCGATGTAGGAACGGAATGTCTCATTGGAGGAAGCGAGTTCCCGCAGCTCGTCCAGCGCCTCGGCTTCCGAGATGGGCGGTTTCAGGTCCAAGGGACGCTGGACTCGAATCGCCTCGGGCACCGCCCGGTCCACCAGCTCTTCCAGAGAACTGAAGCCCAGCGCCTCCAGCATTTGAGCGATTTCCTCATCGGAAGGACCCAAGTGCCGCCCTAGAAATGAATCCGCCGCAATCCGATGGCTCACCCGAAGGATTAT
>DATKAT010000176.1:0-3517 GCA_035514675.1 Acidobacteriota bacterium
CTGAGCGCTCTCGACGGACTTTCCTGTTTTGCGGTCTTCTTCATCTTCCCTCCCTGAAATCCAGTTCCGTTTCAACGATTCGAATGAGCGCCATTGTATTGTTGGAATGTGACAGTTTAGGGACTCCAACGGCAGCCGTAGATCGCAATATATTGTGCAAACGCACCAACCATTATACCAAATATGGTGCGAGGAGATCGTGCGCTTCTTGCGCGGAAATACCTGAAATTCCAACGGTTTTAAGCCTTGTCGAAGCTCCTGACAGAATTCGGACGGAACTTTTCGGCACATCGAAAATTCGCGCCAGTAAATCCACCAATTCCCGATTTGCACGATTTTGGACGGGGGGTGCAGTCACTCGAATCTTGACGGCGTCTCCCTGCTCGCCGATGACCCCGCCGGCGGAAGCTCGGGGTTGGAGCCTGACCCGGAAACAAAGCAGATCATCTTTTATGAAAAACTTGACGGATCCCATTAAATCGCAGCCTCCCATGTGGATTCGACAGGGCGTCGTGCATCCAGGGGAACCGGAGCGATCCGTTTGCAGGACGCTTTCCGGCGCATGGGGCGGACCGGCTTCAACCCGACCGTGAGCCGAACAGTGCGGTCCCTATGCGGACCATTGTGGATCCCTCTTGAATCGCCACCCGATAATCTGCGCTCATTCCCATCGACAGTTCCAGCAGTGGGGAGGAGCGGGCTCGATTGATTTCCCCCAGCAGGCGGGCCATCCGTTGGAAGTATGGCCTCGACTCCTTCGCGTTTTCGGTGAAAGGCGGGATGGCCATCAGTCCCAACAGCTCCAGACTCCCGAGATCGTCGACCGTCTCAACCAGGCGCGCCGCCTCCTCCGGCGGCAGGCCGAACTTCTGATCTTCCTCGCCGATGTTGACCTGAATGAAGACGCCGAGCCGGCCGTTCTGAGGCGGTTGAAAGCGGGCGATGCGGCGGGCGATCTTTTCGCTGTCGACCGACTGAATCACGTCAAACAACTCGACGGCCTGCCGGGCCTTGTTCGACTGCAGATGACCGACCAGGTGCCATTCCACTCGATCCTTCCGAAAGAGCGGAATCTTCGGCTCCGCCTCCTGGATTCGGTTTTCTCCAAAAAGAAGCTGCCCCGCATCCACGGCCTGTCGAATCGCCTGGGGCGAAAAGGTCTTGGAAATCGCCAGCAGGCGAACGGCGTCCAGCGGACGCCCAGCCTCTACGGCAGTTTCCCGAATGTCGTCGCGTAGCCGCCGGAGGTTGTCCCGAATGCTCGAGTTCATGCTGGCAGTATACAGCCTCGGAGTCGAGTGAAACGGCCCTTTACGTGCTACCATAGCCCCCTGGGAGGTCCATTTTGTCCGATGGCGTTTTTGTAACGCTGGAGGGGGTTGAAGGTTCGGGGAAGAGTATTCAACTGAACCGGATCTGCGAGCTTTTGGAGGAAAAGTCGATCCCTTTCGCAGCCACTCGCGAGCCGGGGGGAACCGATTTGGGAAGACAGCTTCGCCGGATCCTACTTCAAACGGACGGAGCGGCCAGATTGCCCATGGCCGAAGTCCTCCTGTATCTCGCCGACCGGGTGCAGCACCTGAACGAATTCATCCTTCCGACTTTGCGGGAGGGCAAGCTTGTCCTTTGCGACCGTTACCATGACGCGACGCTGGCATATCAGGGCTTCGCCCGCGGAATCGGAGTTGAAAAAATCGATGCGTTGGCTGCGCTGCTCAACATCCGCGCTCCGGACCTGACGCTGGTGCTGGATCTGGACGTGGAGGAGGGGCTGCGCAGAGCTCGTCAGAGGAATCTGGAGCAAGAGACCACCTCTATGGGCCGTTTCGAGGCGGAATCGATTGAATTTCACCGGAAAGTGCGCCAAGGGTACCTACTGCTGGCCTCCCGAGAGCCCCGGCGCATCGTCGTTGTGGACGCCTCCGCGCCGCCTCAGGTGGTATTCCAGAGCATCCTCTCGACGCTTCGGCAGTATGAGGTTTTATCGAGATGAACAAACCGGCCGAGGCGGAAGCCAGCGCCACGCGCAGGCTCGGAGATTTTGTGGGAAATCGCGAGCTGTTGCGACTCTTGAGCGGGCGCAATTTTCCGCAGGCCTCGATCTTCCACGGCCCTGCCGGAGTTGGAAAACGGACGCTGGCTCTGCTGTTGGCGGCGCGCTTCAACTGTCGCGGCCCCTCCGCGCAGGAGCTCTGCGGGCGCTGCTCGTCCTGTGTGAAGGCCGCTTCGGGAAACCACCCGGACATACGAATCTATCAGACCGAAAAGAGCTCATTGCGAGTCGATTTGATGAGAGAGATGAACCAGGAGGTTCAGTTTCGGCCGTTCGAAGGGCGGCTCCGATTTTTTCTGATCGACGAGGCCGAAAAGCTGACCGAAGAAGCCGCAAACTCGATCCTGAAAACTCTGGAGGAGCCTCCGGAAACGAGTCGTATCATCCTGATCACACCTTTTCCCGACCAGTTGCTGGCCACCATCCGATCGCGGTGCCAGTCGTTTCGATTTGCACCTCTCAATCGGGAGGAGGTCCTGTCCTACTTGAATGGACGGGGCGATCTGGATGACCGGGAATTTCGCGCCGCCTATTCGCTTGGAAGCATTGGAAGGGCGCTGAGCCTGCCGGTTGAAACGACTCGCGAACGGCGCGATCGGATGTTGGACTTGTTGGCGGCCTGGCTGAAGCGGCCGGCATTTGAAACCGTGTTGCGCCGCACCGAAAAGGACGCCCCCCTCAAGACCCGGCCAGGCGTCCTGGAGGCGCTGTTCCTGCTGAGGCTGATCGGCTGCGATCTGTACTTCCTGCAGGCGCGGACTCCCGAGCGAGTCGTCAATTCGGATAAAATGGAGCAATTGAATGCGCTGACGGCAGGATTGTCGATTCCCTGGCTGCGGGATTTTCTGCAGGCGCTCTCCAGAGCTGAGACGGACGTTCAGAAGAACGTCAATCCCTTGCTCTGCTTTGAGACCCTGTGGCTGGAACTGACCAGCCCTGCAGAAGGAGGCGCAACGCAGCAAGCAGGGATCGCATTCGAGATCCGCGCCAGAGGTTCGAAATGATTGAAATCGTGACAGTCCGCTTGTCGGCGGAAAACAAGAAAAGCGAGTTCATCGCCAACGACCTCGATCTGAGAGTCGGCGACCGTTGCGTGGTGGCCACGGATCGGGGCGTAGAACTCGGCATCGTCACCGACGGTCGACGGGCCGACAGCCTGTCCGAACAGAAGATCCACAAGGCTCTGCGCAAAGCCACCGAGCGCGACCTTTTCCTGAACGAAAAGAAACGGGAGAAGGAAGAATTCGCCCATCGACTCTGTCGAAAGAGAATCAAGGCACGGAAGCTGAAGATGAAGCTTTCCCAGGTCGAATGCGTGTTCGACGGCAGCCGGGTCGTCTTCTACTTTACAGCCGAACATCGAGTGGATTTTCGCGAACTCGTCAAGGATCTGGCGCGTCAACTCAGAACCCGCATCGAGATGAGGCAGATCGGCGCTCGCGATGAAGCCAAGCTGATCGGCGG
>DATKAT010000177.1:0-6676 GCA_035514675.1 Acidobacteriota bacterium
GGGCACCGCCCGGTCCACCAGCTCTTCCAGAGAACTGAAGCCCAGCGCCTCCAGCATTTGAGCGATTTCCTCATCGGAAGGACCCAAGTGCCGCCCTAGAAATGAATCCGCCGCAATCCGATGGCTCACCCGAAGGATTATGTTTGAGTCCCACCGGGAGTTCAAGCTGCCGCCGCCTCCGGAAAGAGCCTTCCCCTGTTTGCTTCCTCTCGCGCCCCAGTCGTCGCAGGAAGGGTTCGATCCAGGGCTCGTGTAAACTGAATGTCCATGCACGTACTGTACGGAGTGATCTGCGAAGGGGCGCGGGAACAGGAAAACGGCAGACTCGATCTCAAGGGCGTGTTCCACCAGTTGCTGGCGCCCGGCTTTCCAGCCAGCCAGGAGGCCATGACCCTGGTGATCAATCTGGAGTGGGACCAGGGGGAATTCGGCGAAGTGGAGTTTGAAATCCACCTGATGGGGCCGGACCACCAGCCGGTGTTTCGGATCCAAGCCAGCACCGACGTCGTGAGAGACGGCGGGGCGCCGCCCCAAACGCGAATCATCATTCCCTTGGAAGACGTCTTCTTCCCGCTTCCCGGCGTCTACGAATTCGAGGTTTCGGCCAGCCAGACGAAATGTCGCACGGCGCGCCTGCACCTGATCGAAAAGACCGTTGCCCAACACGAAACCGGAGAAGGGTCGCTTCGCTGAAGAACGCGCCGGCAGCCCGGTTTCGCGTTACTTTTGGGATCACAGACAGACGTGCGGTGTAGTCTGGCTGGCGGGACGAAGCAGCCCGATGCTGACCGGCTGAAGACGGTTACAACTAAAACGAAAGCGAATGTACTTTCCGCACAGCGTCCGCGTTTGGATCTCCAGATTGAATCTTTTTCCGGCACTGGCCGGAATCTGCCTTTTGACCTTCACGACGCTTTCAGTTCTGGGGGCCGAGGGCGTCGAGCGTACGGGTGCGGCGCCGAAGTTTCAAGCTATTCCGCGAGCGGAATTTCGAGAGCTGAGGAAAGGCTGGTCCTCCGATCGCCTGCAACTGCTGGAAAAGATCAACCGCATGGACGACTGGCACTTGAATCGGGCCGAAATCGTCGTCATTCCGGCCGATTTCGAGCGCGCCGCCGACCACAGCCCCTTTCCCAGCTTCATTCAGGAGCTGGAAAAGGTCCCTAAAATCCTTCTGGTTTCCCTTCCGGTTCAGGCCTTTGCCGGATACGAAAATGGCCGACTGGTCCGGTGGGGCCCCGTCAATACGGGCTACGAGAAACAGGAAACGCCCGCAAATCTGTACTTCGCCAACTGGAGGGCGCCTCGCCGCGCGAGCAACATCAACCGCAACTGGATCATGCGCTGGTATTTCAACATCCACACCGCGATGGGGATCGCCCTGCACCAGTACGAAATGCCAGGCCGGCCGGTCAGCTACGGGTGCATCCGCCTGTTGCAGTCCGACGCCCGCTGGTTTTACGACTGGGCCTCGGAGTGGATCCCGGGCGACTCCCACCACACGCCGCGAGCCTACGGCACGCCAGTGGTCGTCTTCGGCCGCTACGACTACTCCGCCGATCAACCGCCCTGGGCGCGTCTGGCCGAAGATCCCGGCGCCGACCGCGTTGCAGAAGAAGCGATCGCAGAGACGCTGAATCGCTACCTGTGGGTCGTCCTCGATCGAAGCCAACAGCAACGGGAACTGCTGACGGGACACGACGTCCGTTCCCTGAATCGCCCGCATTCCGACCCTTCCGCTTCGACCGGCGTGCGGCCTGGGGTTGATCGGGAATGGGTGCACGACGCGCCTCTTGATCCTGACCGCCCAGCGTCGGGGGGAAGTTGCCGCCATGAGCTGGGACGACGTCGACCTGGACAAGCGGCTCTGGCCGTTGCCCGCCTCCAAGACGAAGGCCGCAGGAATGCAACCCCTTCATCGACCGTGACCACCGGCTGCTCGCACCAACCCGTTGCAACCAGAATACGCTGCAGCCGGGCCCCGATGGCCTCATCGGACGCTTCCGGCACAATTTCGACAATACCCGGTGGCTCCGGGCGTTCCTCCGACTCCGGCGGCATCAGGACGAGTGGTGGCGCGGCCGCCATCACCAATCCCGGCAGGGCCATGACAACAACAGCCTGAACAGCAGTAATCCGAATCATCCGGGGACTGTAGCCACCCGACTCGGAACCATTCCGTGCGATACCGAACCCAGCCTGTCATTCCCCGGATGCCCCGGATGCATCCATCAGCGGCTTGAGATAGCGCAGCGTCAAAAACGTCGCGATGCTGATAAGGATCGCGATCTCGAAGCGATGTGCGGCGACCGACAGGCCAATCGCGCCCGTTGCCCAAAGGCTGGCAGCCGTGGCTGTGCCTTCCACGCTGCCGCCTCCCTTGAGAATCGCTCCGCCGCCGATGAATCCAATGCCGGCGATCAGGCCTTGCATGATTCGGGCCTGTGCGTCGGCCGACTCCAGTACCGAGAAGCCGATCAGCGCGTAGCCACAGGAGGCAACGGCGACCAACGGGAACGTCCGCAGTCCGACGGCGCGATCGCGGACTTCCCGGTCCCACGCACTCGGGATCGCGAGCAGGTAGGCCAAAACCAGGTCGCGCAGGTGCCTGAGCATGACGTACCAATCGAGTTCCGGTGTCAGCCATTCGAGCATCTTGCAGACTCCTTTCGTAGTTCGCACCAGAAGACTCCAATGCTCCGGGGCTTCCAGATCGGCCGCGATTCATTCGCCCCGATCCGTATGGCGCTCAGGGAAAATTGACTCAGGACAGTCCAAGCCTCCGAAAATGTCAGGCGAGACCCTCGACCGTCCGTCCGGCAGCGGCGGCGACACAAGGATAATGGCCGGACATTCGAGAGTCGACCGATTTCGCTCGAAGTGTAACTTCCTGGCGGACAAAGGGTCAAGCAAGAACGGGGCCGACCGACGCTTCCGCTTCGACTGGCGTGGGGCCTGCGGTTATTCGGGAATTGGCGCATGACGCGTCTTGAGTCGCCGCCTTCCGGGTTAACCCGCATTTCTCAAACCCCTCCGTCGCCTCGCTACGAACCAGGGTGAGCAATTCGGCCAAACGGTTTTTCTTGCATTTCCCCGATGCACGGCCAATAATCTCTCCTATATACTGATATTCAGACGAAAACTTGACCGAGTTCGCCTAACGCTTTGACATAGGAGTGGGCTGCTCAGCATCGCTGAGCGCCGAAACTACATGGAACAGATCCGAACCACGATTCGAATCAACGTGCCCTATCGCGCTCACAAAGAGGGTGAGTGGTGGGTGGCGTATTGTCCCAGCCTGGAAGTCGCCTCTCAGGGACGGACCAAGGCAGAATCAAAAAAGAATCTTATAGAGGCGATCAGCTTGTTTTTCGTTAGCTGCTACGAGCGAGGGACGTTAAACGAGGCGCTGAAGGAGCTTGGATTCCGTCCGTCGGTTGCGCGTAAGCCTGTTTCGGAAAAGCGCACGGGAGCCTTGAGTTTCCTGGAAGTTCAGATCCCGTTCGAGGTCAACCAGAGAATGGATTATTGCGCCGTGTAGATGCAAGCCCTCAAACCGCTCAGCTGGAAAAAGCTCGCGTGCGTGTTCGAGAGCTTAGGATTTAGGTTTGAGCGACAGAAAGGTTCGCACAGGTCATACGTCAAGCCTGGCCTGGCGCGGCCCTTGGTGATTCCGAAAGAGTCGGAGGTTCCGGTTTTCATCATCACGGGGCTCATGAAGACAGCGGGAATCGACCGCGCAACCTTTTTCGAACTCCTGAAAGAGTGCTAATAGGCCGTTGACCGCCCAGGCGACGTAATCCTTCTTTCCCCATGAGGGGACCGGGCGAGAGAAGACCCCCCTTTTCCGGGCAGATCGATCAGAAGCGTTCGTGTCGAAGCGCTCTTAAAACGTCATCCAGCACAGACTCTTGAGTGCCTTCTTCATGGATCCATAATTCGCCGCTTCGGGTGCCCCCTCGACTGCCTTTAATGTGGACGGCGTGCTTCTGCGGAATGACAAAATGATCCGTCGGCTCACCGTCCTGCCATTGTACCCGTGCGAACTCTGGAGCAGGCATTCATGACGGGCGACGGCGTGAAGAAGCCTTCGTGCGGGTCGAGCTCGCTGACTGAGGCTGACTGAGGATTCAGACCCGCTCGGGTCTGGTAGTCGCGGCCGGCAGGAGGGCTCTTGCAGGCTTGCGGCGCGATTCGACGCTGTTCATATCGAACCTCCTGAGAAGACCGGGGTTTTCTGGGGTTGCCCCGGCCTTTCACATTTTCACTCCAACTATGAACCTTCAAGACATTTCCACTGCTGACGGTTCCACTCGCGCTTCAGCCGCTTCGGACGGGCTCCGCCGTCTGGCGGCCGCCGTGCTGGTGCAGGCTCTTCGGGATACGAAGAAGCAGACCGAGGAGGGAGCAGAGGCGCGAAAGTGACTGCTGGAGCCGAACGAGGATTTTGAATTCTGGTGCCAGGCGCTCGGCAATCGGGATGATGAGGCGAGGAGGAAAATGCTTGATAGGCTTCAACCCTGAAGTTTAGCTATCCTGATTCGAGTTGAAGGGCGGATCGAGGTAGATCAGATCCACGGATTCGTTCGGAATGTAGCGGTGCAAAATGTCGAGGTTGTCGCCGTAGTAGAGGGCGTTTTCGGCCATGGGTACGAACTTTTATAGCACAGGCGGGTGCCCAAGTCAGCGGCGGCGGGCGGCCCTGGCGCCGTTGATTCGGGCTGCGGTACAGGACTACTTTCTTTTTTTCCTGGCGCCGTACCGAAGCAACATGGCGGTCATTTGGTCGTCGGCGAAGACGCGATCGAGCGCCGTTCGTCCGTCCTTGGCCGCTGCATCGACGTCGGCCCCCCTCGACAGCAGGAGTTCGGCAACGTCCGCGTGTCCCGCGCTGACGGCAAAGTGAAGCGGCGTGGATCCGTCGTCTGTGGCGGCCTCCAGGGCCGCGCCTTGTGAAAGAAGGAGGCGCGCCACGTTAACGTGGCCGTAGCTGGCGGCGAAATGCAACGGAGTCCATCCGTTCGCAGCCCGCGCGTGAACCTTGGCGCCCCCTTCCAGAAGCAGTTTGACAGTTGAGAAGCGCCCCTTCGAAGAACCAAGGTGCAGCGGCGTCATGTCGCCGTTTCTCCGGGCCTCCACATTGGCGCCTGCCGACAGAAGCAGCATCACGACTTTCTCGTGACCGTATTGAGTTGCGACGTGCAGGGGCGTGGCCGCAAGACGATCGGGCGGGTTCACGTCGGCTGCGGCGTCCAAAAGGAGCTTCACAATATCGGCGTGGCCTTGGCGGGCTGCGACGTGCAAGACCCTGGTTGGCCCGAAGTCCATGAACCAATCGAAAAGCCGTTCCGTCAACCGGCGCCCGGTTTCAGGTTCCTGGGCGTTCGAAAGCGAGGGGTTGCGCGCCAGAAGCTCGCGCATCGTTGCCGCATCGTTGTTCCAGGCGGCCTCGAAGGCGAGATCGCGATCCGGATCGGCGATGGGATCGGCGTTTCCGCAGCCGAATGCGACGGTCAGCCAAAGAACGGAGAAGAGCGCGCGCAATCTAATCTCTTGCATACCGACGAATGAGTGCTTCCATTTCAGGGTCCTGAAAGGCAAGTTCGAGAGCGGTTGCGCCGTCACGGGCTTCTGTGCGTGGGTCGGCTCCCCGGGAAAGCAGCAGGGCGGCAGCCTCGAGCCATCCATGCATGACCGCTTGATGAAGCGGCGTGAATCCGGCCCCGCTGCGGGCTTCGAGGTCCGCCCCGTGCCGCAGCAGGAGCTCTACCGCCGCCACGTCGCCCTTGGAGGCCGTGCGGTGAAGCAGGGTTTCTCCCGCCGCGTTTCGCGCGTCGACCTCCGCGCCGTTCGCCAGGAGAGCCTCGGCGATCTCGGAGCGGCTCTGGAAGGAAATCTGGTCGCTGGAGTCGTAAATGGCCAGCGCCATCGCAAGTGGCGACCCTTGCCATTCCAACCGGGAACCGGCCGCACGCCGATTGACATCCGCGCCGCGCTCCAGCAGCAGCGATACTATCTCGAATCGACACGCATAGCTTGCGGCGCCCAGGGCCGTAGTATCTCTGTTTGCGGAGTTCACGTCGGCCCCCCGATCCAGAAGGAGTTGAACTGTATGGGAATCGCCGGATGCGGCGGCGTTGACAAGTTCGGAAGATCGAAGCGCGTCGCCGCCGGCCCCGGCGCCGTACTGCAAAAGCAACGCGGCAAGTTCCGGACTGTTGCTCAGTGACGGCCCGGCGGCGTAGCGGAGCGGCGTATAGCCGCTGTTCGGCTCTCTCGCGTTAACGTCCGCTCCGGCATCCAACAGAATCCTGGCAACCTTCAGTCGAGCCTCGACCGTTCCGCCGATCAGCCCGTACGCCACGTTGTGCAAGGGCGTCATGCCATCCTGTCCTGTGAGATCGATTTGGGCGCCGTGCAGGATCAGCAGCTCCACAACGCTCGACTGCGCATACTTGGCGGCAGCGTGCAGGGGAGTGTCGCCGTTTCCCTCCCGCGCGTGCAGATCCGCGCCGTATGAAATAAGGAGCTCTGCAATATCTTCACGTCCGAAGCGCGCCGCCTCGTGCAGAGGCGCCGTACAATTGACGCCGTAGCGACGGTTCACCGCTTCGGGGTTGCGCTTTATCCAATGCTCCAGATTGTTCAGATCACTGGCTTTTCGCGTGGCATGTGT
>DATKAT010000178.1:0-5766 GCA_035514675.1 Acidobacteriota bacterium
GAAAAGACCGTCCGCCGAAATCCTGCCGGACGATTTCCAGACCTGATCCGATTCCAGGGTCTGGCGGGAGATGAACAGCTGAAATGACGTCACCTCGCCCTCGACGAGTTCGCAAGGAGCGCTCTCCTCGGCGAAGGCCTGGTACAGGGTTTGAAGCTTTTCAATCTTGCTCCACTCGGGAAGCTCGGGTTGGCCTTCAACGGCCATCAACAGGGCCAGATCGACCTCGATCATGTCGGGACGTTCGGGTCTGTGAATGTCCATCTGCTGGCAGGGTTGCCTGCCGGCTTCCAGAAGCGCGACGCTTGCCGCAAAGCAGAGTGTCAAGCCGAAGATTCTGAAAAGCATGCGCCAACCCGTCATTTTCGCCGAACGTCCGGTTCGCCGTCGCCGCCCGCCCAGGGACCGATCCGCGTGGGGAGCGAGCAAGCCGCAGAACCGCCGAGAAGCCTCCCAGCATTGTAACATCACCCTTCCACGTCAATGCGCTGGCTGCGTGCGATGCCTCACCGCTCGATCCGGATGCGGATTCTTTGCGACTGGAAGTCGTCCCGGGCAATCACCGACAAGTCGTGATATGCCCCGGCTGCCAGGGAGCGCTCGACGCCTCCCTGAACGCGCAAGTGCCAGTCGCCGGTCAGGGGATCCCGCTGAAGGCTGTAGGGAAGCGATTGGGGCTGGAGATCTGCGAATTCCCGCACGCGCACGTCCGGGCGGCCGTCAATGGGAGCCGTTGTTCCGTCAGGGTCGATGATGTGGCGGCTCAGGTTATAGTAAAAATATCCCCGATCCTCTTCAAAGAAATGCCACTCGTAGAAAATCCGGACAAAATGGATGTCGCTTTCGCCGGGACCGAGATAAGTGGAGCGCGGCGGTTCGTTTCTCAGCAGAATGAAGCCGATCGTGAAATCCAGGCGAAGGTTCTGCTCGTCAAAGTAGTAGCCCCTTTGCTCAAAACTTCTGCCTGCAGTCAGCGAGCGCGAGGGAGTAAGCCTTCCTCGCTGGAAGTCTTCAGCCAGCACGGATCCGTTTCGCCACCCTCCATCCTGAGATCTCTCTCCGGCGCGAATCTCGCGCCAGGAGGTCCACCCTCCCCACGATCCTCCCGCCTGAATGTGCTGTAGAATCAGCGCGGGAAGCCGGATCGGGCGCCCCTGCACAACCGGAAAGTCTCCAAATCGCTGCTCCTCCTGTCGAAGAAACTTCAAACTGCCGCGGTGGATCTTCGAAGAGCTCCGGCTGGCCAGGGGAGCGCCTTCGCGCAGAAACCAAAAGCCGAATTCGACTTCATACTCGCCGGTCCCCAAAGCAGTTTCGCTCCGGACGATGTTCAGCAGATTGAAAGTGGCGCGGCGAAGAATCGTCCGGTCGCCGCCGGTCAACTCGGCCCACGTGAAGCGGACGCAGGTATTGGTCTCCCTGGGACACTTGCCGCGGCTCTCGGGCGACGCGGCCAGAATATCTTCGCCGTCGGGGCTCCACAGGCCGACCACTTCGACCGCGAGTTCTTCATAGGCCTGGCCCAATACCAACGGCTTGAAATCGATGGAAAAGTAGGGCTCCTCCGGAGTCACCACTTCGGCGAATCCGGGCCCGGCCTCGTCCGATTCAGTGCGCACCGGCACGTGAAAAATGTAGTAATAGTCTTGAAACAGTCGCACGCCAAGCTGAGTTCCCAGCGCATGCTGGTAGATAAATGCGAGCGCGATGACGATCTTGGTCATATTCATCCAGAGGTTTGCGAAATCGTGACCGCTGGCGCGGTACAGAAGCGGATCCATGAGCGGCTAACTCCTCGGAATCGGCGAAATCACTTCTTCCCCTGACGAATGGCTCGTAACTCGTGGCGTCCCGCAAGACCTCGCAGCAATGCGAAACCGCCGATCGAAAGCAACATGAACAGCAGCAGCAGCACCGCCATGCCGTCGATCCAGGGCGCCTCTCCGACCAGCAGAGGCAAGAGGATTGCGCCTGCGCCGCAAAACAAGCCGAGCGCGGAAATGACCGAAGCGCTTGTATACAGCCGAGAGGTGCTCAGCGCCGCATCCGGGGCCTTCAGGTTGGAGGCTTCCGTCAAGCGCAGAAACCAGTCCCGCAATGCCGGAGGTGCGGCATTCTCGAACCGCACCTCAAGCTTTTCCGGCCAGCGGTTCACTACGGAACACTCGCATCGGAAGGGTTCTGGCGCAAAAGGAGGGTCTGGCCAGTGGATGCGCACCTTTTTAAGATTTTTCGGGGGATTGGGCCATTCAATCACCATCCCTTCCAAGTGCACTAACGCCGAGTCCGCCCGGAAGACTGATTCTGATTTTCCATTCCGGAAGCGAACATTCAGCAGGACGCCGGCCACTCCGAGCGCGGTGAGCTTGATCGGGTTCTCGATAGAATTCATAATCGCTCAAGTTCCTGACGGTTGATTCGGCATGCTGAAACGCCCCAATGCCGAACTGAAACTCATGTTACGCGGGCGGCTTCTCCAAGGCAATACCCGTCAACGGTCGGTCATTACTCCGATCGTGCGAAGATCTCAGCGAGAAGCCTTTCCAGCGTGGCGACGTTGAGGCGACCGGACCGGATGTCAGCCGCATGGCGGGCCAGTGCGCGAGTCCTCGCTTCTTCCTGCGAAATCGGCGGGCGCGGATCGATGAATCCCTGTAGGATCAGGAACTCTTCGAGCTCCTTGAGCTTATTTTCACGGAAACGGGACACCCCGGTAACAGCCTCCAGCAAGGCTTGAGCGTCTCCCCTCAAATCCTGCGCCAGCGCGCTGACTTCGTCAATGAAGCGCTCTGATACAGCGCCGGAGTCAAGCAGATCGTTCCTGTCGACCGGCATGCCTTGCCCGATTTTCCGGAGGCGAAAGAGGTGGGCAAGGCACTCCAGGATCGCCCGAATCTCTTCCGGCGTCGCCTCGTCGCCCTCAAGCAGCGCTTCGCCGCCCGCCGTCAACAGGGTTTCCAACTGACCGACCGTCCGCACCTGCATAGAGAGCAGTCGGTGGAGCAGGCGCGGCTCCTCAACAACGTGCCAGACATGAACGGCGCCGAAAGGCTCCCGCGAGTCAATCGATGGGACCCGAAGTTTTCTGCCGTAGCCCAGGTGATCCAGCCCCTTCGGATCCGGAATCTCCTCGAGCTCGGGAGAAACGTCCCGAAACGGCTTCCGCCGGCTCTCCTCCACACTGCGGATCCTTGCCAGATCGAAAACGGCGGGCTCTTGATCGCCGAGACCGGAGGCGACCTGCCTCCATTTTTCCATTTCGCTGGACTGAGCGGTCAGACACAGAATTTGTCGACCTTGACGGCTCATGGTCAGAGCGGCTTCCATCAAAGCGCGGGACCTCTCTTCATCCGAATTGGCGAGCGATTCATCGAAAATTAAAGGAAGCCGGTATCCGCCCTCCTGCGTTTCGACGAAGCCCAGCCGAACGGCCAGAAGGAGCTGCACCTTGGTTCCGCTGGATAGCTCCTCCAGGTCGCAGCCGGTTTGGAGAACGGTATCGAAGGCGCGAAAGGCGGGCGGAACTCCTTCCTGGACTTCCAGGAGATAGCGCCCGCGCGTGATGGCGCCAAAGATTTCTCGGGCCGAGTGAAAGACTTGGGGGCGGTCGTAGTTTTTCGTCTTCCGCTCCAGAAACTCGCGCAAGGCGTTTCCCGCCAAGGCCTCCGCATCCCTCAGTTGCTGTTCTCGAAGCTGCTGGATGGCCGCCTCTCGATTGGCCAGAGCCTCTTCCAGATTGTGCTCGCTTCGAGCCTTTCGAATCAGCGTCTCCACCTCCGCCTTTTGCTTCTGCAGCTGCTCCAGCCGCTGCGCATCGACCTCCGCCTGCTGCAGCATTTCCGTCAGTGCGCTCTCGGACTGGTCCAGCAAGGAGGGCTCGAACAGCGGGTGGCTTTCCATTCGGAGCCTGGCCTCTGCAAGTTGGGCCTCCGCGGTTGCCCGCCTTTCGCGAGCCTCGCGGAAATCCTCGACTGAGTCGCACCAGCGGCGGAGCGTCTGTTCATCCCCGCTGTGGGCTTTGTAGATTTGCCTCAGGCCCTCGATTTCGGCCTGCAGGCCTGACAGCGTCCTGCGGTGTTGATCGAGTTGTTGCGCAACGCCCTCGATTCGAACCTCCAGCTTTTTGAGGGACTGATCGCGCCTGGCCAAATCGTCGATTTCGGCAGACAAAGAGGCGGTCGACTCATCCGCTTCCGCTCCCATTTTCCGCAAATCCGACTGAAGCCCCCCGCGCAGTTCAGCCTGCCGGGCTCCCAGATGCCGGACGCGCTCTTTCAGTCCGACGACGTGCTCCCGCACCTTTTTGAACTCTGCAAGGCGAACGGCTAGAAAGTGGAGGGTCAGGACTCCCGGGAGCTCGGGCAGCCCAATTTGACTCGACAGCTTCCGGCCCTCGAGCTGCAGCTCTTGAAGACGGGTCTGGAGCTCTTCGATCTCGGGCGCCAGATCTTGTTGCCGTCTTTGGACCAGCTCTGCGAGTTCAGCTTTCCCGATCCATTCCTGCAACTGCTGCAACCGCCCCTGAACCGGGCCTTCCTCCCACTCCTCCGGTTGGGGAAGGTCCAAAGCGCTATATTCCTGCCGGTACACCGCCGAGCCGCCTTCGCCTCTCTGCAGGAGTAGCGAGAGCAAGAGCAACACCCCCGGCAGGGCCAGCAAGGCCCAGACAGGATGCTGGCTCCATGACAGCCACGCCGCCAGCAGAATCAGGATGAAGGCGGAAACGAGAAGCGACAGTGGATGAAGCCAGGAGGGTCCGCTCCCCGTTCGTCTGTAGCGGAGCCAGTTCAACAGCGCATTCAAGCCGGCCCGCAGCGTTTCGCGGCTCGGCTCCGGGAAGTTGCCCGGCGACAGAATCCGACGCATGCTTTTGGCGGCCTGCAGGCGGCTTTCCACGCGGAGAACCTGTTCCACCCATTCATCCAGTCGGCCGATTTGTGAAGAGTTCAGTCGCGCCAGCTTTTCCAGATCGCAGTCGCTTCCCAAGGCGGCAGCCGCTTCCTGCAGTCGACCCTCCTCCTCGGCCAGTTCGGCGTTGCTAGAGGCGCATTCCCGATCCAGCTCCTGAAGGGACCCCAACTGTTGGCGAAGACGGTGCAGATCGGCGGCGGAGATTCCGCCCGCCGGCAGCTCCAACCGAAGCTGCCGCTGCCCAAGCTGATCCAGTTCCGCCTCTAGGCGGCGCGCTGCACGAGTCGCTTCCTCCAGATCGCCTTGGAGCTTTTGCAGTCGCTCGAACTCATGGCCGGTCAACCTGGAAACCTCGGCCGGAAATTCCTCAACCGCCCGCGCGGCGGCCTGGCGCCCTTGCGCGCGGCGGAGAAATTCGAGCGCCGATTGCAGCAGGTGAACCCTCTTGCCGGCCCGCCGGCACGATTCCAAATCTCGCCCCAGCGCTTCCAGCTGGGCCTCCTTTTCGCTGAGTTGAACGTGCTCCTGCCGAATGCGCCAAAACTTTTCTCGTGCCTCCCGATATGCGTCTGCGATATTGCCCCTTGCCGGCGTCGTCTTGAATCCCAGCGACTGAGCCGCGGCCGCCAGATCGTATCCCCCGGCCGATTCCCGCAGAATCGTGCGGGCGAACGACTCGTTCCGACCTTCGCTCTGCAGCAGCTCATGCAACGCAAGCACATATCGATCGCGTTGATCCGATGGAGCGAAAAGGGGAGCCGCAGAGTCCCGGCCGGCTTCCTGATAGCGCACGGAGTCCCGAAAGACCGCCGCCGACCAATTGGAGTCGCCGATGTGAAAATCCGCGCGAATCGC
>DATKAT010000179.1:0-3683 GCA_035514675.1 Acidobacteriota bacterium
CGCTCGCTTCTTCCTATGCCCCTCACCAAGGACGCCATGAAACCCCGGAACTCCTCAATACTCTGCTCCCAAATCCGCGTGTTCCATTCCATGGCCGGATCATAGTATATCTCTCTGACTACTTAACAAAGTAATACTAGGCCGGCGCATCGCCGCCCTTTTTGTGACGACGAACTTCTGGCTCAGGACACTAGTCTGCATCCCTTTCGATCCGTCCGAACATCTGGCCGCCGCGCTCTCCAGCCCACCAGGTCCCCGCGTAGCGGTCCCGATAGATCAAGACCCTGGCCGTAAACGTGCCCATTCCGGGGATTGTCAGATCGGTCAGGGTGATGACGGGGGTGTCTCCGGCCCAGTAAACCTGCAACGGAACGGGCACGGTGACGTCCCGTTCGCCATACTGGATGCGGGACTGAAACAGCCAGGTGTTTCCTCGGACATGGGAGACGCTCTGGATCGTGTAGCGTTCCTCGGACAAGGTTCCGTCGCCCCTTGAGAAGTAACCCACCAGCGTCGCCCCCGACATGGCTTCTTGAAATTCCTGAAGCCGGGCGTCCGCCGCCTCCGCGTCCGGCTCCTTTGAGCCGGAACAGCCCAGATGGAGAGGGATCATCAAAAGGGCGGCCGTCAGAAGCCGGAGGATTCTGGGATCTCGAAGCATCATGGCTAATAAACTCTCCTTGAAGGCTGTAGAGGGGCGCCATGCCCCACCGCAGACGGACTCGACTTTCGATTGTAACACCACGGGAGCGCTCTCTTGGGCCTCCGCTTCGGCGACTCGACCTCCGGTTGCGATCGTTTCCCGCGGAGGGAAGGCCGTCGGGTCTGGCGATCGTTTAGAGCTGTTGTTAACATTGAGTCGCAACATAGCGAGTTGGTTGTCTTTTGGGGGGAACGGATCGGGTTGGGACCCACAGCGGGTTGCGGCCTGACGATCCATGGGAGGCTGGTGGAATGCCGCGCCTAGCGAGCTGGGGAATCATTACAATCGGGGCGCTGTGCGGGCTGCTTGCGGGGTGTCGTTCCGAGGGCGATGCGACCGGGGCGCCGCGACTTCGATTGGCTCACGTGTACGAGCTGTCGGCGCCCAGTCATGCATTCGGTGCTGCGCGACTCCCGCAGAAGCTCGTAGAAGCGGGCGCCGATCTGAAGGTCTCTGTTTTTCCAGCCGCTCAATTGGGGCGGGAGGCGGAGCTTTTGGAGCAACTGGTGGCCGGCGAGTTGGAGATGGCCATTGCCGGCCCTTCTTTTCTGGCCATGTGGCACGAACCGATCGGTCTCTTCGATGCCGCCTACGCCTTTCGCGACACCGACCATCTCCTGGAAGTGTCCAGGGGGCCTGCGGCTCAGGCTATGTGGGATGAGCTGCGCGAGCGCTACGGCGTCCGAGTGCTGGACACCTGGTTCTACGGGCTGAGGCATCTCACATCCAACCGCCCGATCCGTCATCCGGACGACTTGGCGGGCTTCCGTCTCCGGATGCCGGACGCCCGCATATGGCAGGCCAGCGGGCAAGCGCTGGGCGCCAGTCCCATGCCGATCGCCTTTGCGGAGGTCTATCTGGCGCTGCAGCAGGGAATCGCCGACGGACAGGAAAACCCCATTTCGACGATCCAGGCGATGGGTTTTCACGAAGTCCAGGGGTATTTAAATCTGACGGGCCACATTCAGTCCTCCATCCAGATTCTGATCGCGGAACGGGTCTGGCGGAGGCTGAGTCGGGAGGCGAAGGAAGCGCTGTTGACGTCGGTCGGCGACCTCGGAGCCGAGGTTCGAGAGGGAATCGAAAGGAGCGAACGGGAGATTCTGAATCGGTGGCGAAGCCGGGCGACGCTGGAGGTCATCGAAGACTTGGACGTCGAGGCCTTCCGGCGGAGGGCTAGAGCCCACTTTTCGCAGGGGTTCGACTTCAGCGAACTGTATCGTGAAATCACCGCAGACGAGAGCCCGCCGCAGGAGAAAGGCAGGATGGAACCGTTCGCTTCAGAAAATCCGGGCTAGGAGGAAGGAACCCGTGAAGGAGGGAGGAGGGAATTTGGAGCGACTGAATCGCCGGCTGATGCAGCTGGAAAGGCTGGCCGCCGTTGCGCTGCTGGCCGCCGTTTTGGGTCTGATGGCGGCCCAGGTGGCGGCCCGCTACGCATTTCACGCGCCGATCGCATGGAGCGAGGAACTTGCCCGCTTTGCGCTGATCTGGCTGGCGTTCATTTCAGCGGCGTTTGTCGCCGCCGAGGGCCGCCACATCGCAGTGGACATGGTTTCGGCCCGGCTCGAGGTTCGGGGAAAGCTGGTTCTGGACTGTGTTGGGAGTCTGGCAACCGCCGCCTGCTGCATCGTCCTGATCGTCGGAAGCTGGGGCTTTGTGTTTCGAGTGGGGGCGGTGGCGTCGCCGGCCCTGGGCATTCCCATGAGCTGGTGGTATGCCTCAGCCGGCGTGGGGCTGGGTCTGATCGCTCACCACGTTCTCCTAAACCTGGTTCGGGCGCTGCGCAGCCGACGTCCGACCTGGAGCGGGCCGGCGGGCGAAGCTGACGTTTCGCCGGCCGATTTCGGGGATGCGACATGACTCTGCTGCTGCTGACGGCTTCGGTGGCGCTGTTGCTGATCATCCGCATTCCGGTGGCCTTCGCCCTGTTGCTCCCTTGTCTGGGGTATGTAGTCGCTTCTGAAGACATCTCTCTGGGCGTGGCGTTGCAGCGCACCGTTCGAGGCCTGGATTCCTTTCCTCTGCTGGCCGTTCCTCTGTTTATCATGACCGGCTACCTGGCCAATGCTGCGGGCATGTCCGATCGGCTGTTTCGATTTCTCCGGATTCTTCTGGGTCGGACCCGGGGAAGTCTCGGGTACGTCAACGTGGGCAGCAGCGTCGTCTTTTCCTGGATGAGCGGCGCAGCGATCGCCGACGCCGCCGGACTGGGCTCGGTTCTGGTTCCCGCCATGCGCAAGCGGGGCTACGATGAAGGGTTCGCGCTGGGATTGACCGGCGCATCGGCCATGATCGGTCCCATCATGCCTCCCAGCATTCCCGCCATTATCTACGCCGTCAGCGCAGGGGTTTCGATCGGCGCGCTCTTTTTCGCCGGAGTTCTGCCGGCGCTGGTCATGGCCGGGGTCTTGTGCCTGTACGTCTACTTCTACGCCAGAAGACGCGATCGCCTGGAGGCCGCGCCGGCACAGGCGGATGCGCCGATCGGCCGCGCGCTGGCGCCGGTCCTTCCCGTCCTGTTTACGCCGGTCATTATCTTGGGCGGAATCCTGGGCGGCGTGTTCACTCCCACCGAAGCGGCGGCGGCCGCCGTCGCGTACCTGCTTCTGTTGAGTCTCCTCTACCGGTCGCTGACGCTGCGAGGCCTGTACGACGTATTTCTGCGCAGCGCCGGCACCACCGGGTCCATCCTGCTGATCGTTTCGGCAGCCAGCCTGTTCGGGTGGGTGATCGCCCGCGAAGAAGGGCCGCAAATGGCGGCGGATGCGCTGCTTTCCCTGACCGCCAACCCGTACGTGTTTCTGCTGCTCCTGAACCTGTCGCTGCTGGTCGTCGGAACGCTTCTGGAACCGGTGGCCGCCCTGCTGATCACGGTGCCGGTCCTGCTGCCGATTGCCATCCAGTTCGGCGTCGATCCGCTGCACCTGGGCGTGATCATGATCCTGAATCTGGTCATCGGCTTGTTGACACCTCCTGT
>DATKAT010000180.1:0-3584 GCA_035514675.1 Acidobacteriota bacterium
TTCAGCCGGTGAGGGCCGCCGAAGTATCAATCACGCTTCAGGGATCATTTCCCGCGGTCGCATCTCCCGGAGAAACCGTCCATGAGGCGTTTTGGCTTCAGATCGATGTTTCCGGGGCTGTTCCGAGAAGTCCAAACGAAGATCCAGTGATCGTCACGTGCATTCAGGGCACGCTGATGCCCGACGGAACCATCAGGTGTGACGCGGAGCTGGTCCTTGCGCTTCCGGCCGGACACAACTACTCACGGAACAAGAGTGACGGCAATGGAAACACCTTCCCGATGCTGATCCCCAAGACGCTGGCGATTCATCCCGATGTCGAATGCGGCCAGACTTACCAGGTCGAAGAATCCTTTTTCACTAATTCCGGCTCGGGCGTCGATTTCGGAAATGGCGCCACACGACTGGATCTCCCGTTTTCGATTCAGGTCGAGTGTTCCTCGGCCGGCTGCACGTACAGTCAGGGATTCTGGAAGAATCATCCGGAAGCCTGGCCCACCAACGCATTGCAGCTGGGTGACTGGACCTACTTTCAGGACGACCTTCTGCGGGTCCTAAACGAACCGGTTCGCGGAAACGGTCTGATCTCGCTGGCCTACCAGCTGATCGCCGCCAAGCTGAATGAAGCCAACGGCGCTTCTGCGCCCGCAGCCGTCGAGGCAGCCATCAACTCGGCGGACCTGATGATTGGCGAACTTCTCATTCCGCCCGTTGGAGACGACTGGTTGGACCCGGATGTCACCGGCGGCTTGACGGCTATCCTGGATGGCTACAATCGTGGTGAATCTGCCGGCGGTCCCCCTCACTGCCCGTAGTTTCGCCATCCGCTTCGCCGGGAGGCTTGCACCTGGGAATGGCCTCCCGGCGAAGCCAAAGATTCAGACTGCGTGAAGCGCCCGACGCAGCGCCCTTCCTGTATGAGAGGCTTCGATTCGGGAGATCTCTTCGGGAGGCCCTTCACCCATCAGACGCCCTCCTTCCTCGCCGCCTTCCGGCCCCAGGTCGATGACCCAGTCGGCGCACCGAATGACATCGACATCGTGCTCGATCACGATCACCGTATTTCCCAGGTCCACCAATTCGTGCAGGATGGCCAGCAGCCTGCGTACGTCTTCAAAATGGAGGCCGGTGGTCGGCTCGTCCAGAATGTACAGCGTCTTTCCGGTTGCCCGCCGCCCGAGTTCCTTCGCCAACTTCACTCGCTGGGCTTCTCCGCCCGAAAGCGTGGTCGACGACTGGCCCAGCCGCAGATACCCCAGTCCGACCCGCATTAGCGTTTTGAGCCGGACTTCGATGGGCGGAATGTTTTCCAGGATCCGATACGCATCCTCGATCGTCCTGTCCAGGATGTCGGAGATGCTGCAGCCCTTGTACTTGACTGACAGCGTTTCCCGGTTGTAGCGGCTCCCTTGGCAGCTTTCGCACTGAACGTACACGTCGGGAAGAAAATTCATTTCGATCTTTCGCAGGCCACCGCCCTGGCAGTCTTCGCATCGTCCTCCCTTGACGTTGAAACTGAAGCGGCCCGGCCGATACCCTCTCATCTTCGATTCCGGGAGGGCGGCGAACAGTTCGCGAATGGGAGTGAAGACGCCGGCGTAAGTGGCAGGGTTCGAGCGGGGCGTGCGTCCGATGGGGGCCTGATCGATTTCGATGACTTTGTCGACCTGCGCCAGACCCTCAGCCGCCCGATGCTGCCCCGGCTCCAGAAGCGAGTCGTACAGCTTGCGGGAGAGCGTGCGGTAAAGAACGTCTTCGACCAGAGAAGACTTTCCGGCGCCCGAAACGCCCGTCACGACCGTCAGCAGCCCCAGAGGAAAATCTACATCGATGTCCTTCAGATTCCGATGCCGCACCCCCTTCAGGCGGATCCGGTCGGGGCCCGGTTTGCGCCGCTGCAGGGGGCCGGGAATCGTCTCCTGGCCGCGCAAATAGCGGCCCGTCAAAGAGCCTTCCGTCGCCAGAACGGCGGAAAGCGGTCCTTGCGCTACGACCCGGCCGCCGTGCTCTCCCGCTCCAGGACCCAGGTCGACTACATGATCCGCGCTCCGAATGGTTTCCGCGTCATGCTCCACCACGATCACGGTGTTGCCGACGTCCCGCAGCTTCTTTAAGGCGTTCAGAAGGTTCGCAGTGTCTCGTGCGTGCAACCCAATGGACGGTTCGTCCAGGACGTAAAGCACTCCCCGGAGCTGGGACCCGATCTGCGTGGCCAGCCGCACGCGCTGGGACTCGCCGGCGGAAAGGCTCATTGCAGCACGGTCCAGGGTCAGGTAATCGATCCCAAGTTGCAGCATAAAATCCAGGCGTTGTCCGATCTCGTCCAGGATCGGTTCCACCACCAGCTCTTCCCGCTTTGTGAGGCGAATGCGTTCCAGCGCCGCCCGACACTCGGGAAGAGGAAGGCGGCTGTATTGCGCTATGGAGAGTCCGTTGACCGTGACGGCTCGGCTCTCAGGACGAAGACGGCTTCCTCCGCAGGTGGAACAGTCGCGTTCATTGAGAAAACTCTGAAGCTGCCGCCGTCGTTGCGGGCTGCGAGTGGCTTCGATACTATCCTGAAACCATCGGTCGATCCCCTCGAAGCGAGACCGGTAGCGATGCCCGTCATATTCGAAAGCGATCTCATGAGGCAATCCTTCCTTGAGCGCCTGCCGCAGTTCGGGCGGATAGTTCTCAATAAAGGTGCGAGCGTGAATTCCAAAGTGCCTCAGCAAGGCGGCGCCGGCTTCCCGCAGCAGGTAAAGCAGCTCCTTTGATTGGAGCGCAGTCTGAACGTCCCGGATGGGGACGGCCTGATTCGGAATCAGTCTCTTCAAACTGACCTGCATCTGACTTCCCAAGCCGCCGCAGGCGGCGCACGCTCCAAAGCGACTGTTGAACGAGAAGCTCCTGGGCTCGAGCGTGGGCACGTCGACGCCGCAGTCCACGCAGGCCATCCGTTCCGAGTACAGAAATTCTTCGCCGCCGACCACCGAAACCAGCACCAGCCCCTCGCTCATTTTCGTGGCATGGCGAACCGATTCCTCCACCCGACGTTCCATTCCTTCCTGGACCAGGATGCGATCGACGAGAATTTCAATGGTGTGGTTCTTCCGCTTGAGGAGTTCGGGAGGGTCTTCCAATTGAATCATCCGGCCGTTAACGCGCGCCCTTAAATAGCCCTTGCGCAAGTAGTCTTCAAAGAGCCTCTTGAACTCGCCTTTTCGCTGTCGAACCACCGGAGCCAGGATCATCAAGCGGCTGCCCCGCGGCAGTTGAAAAACCCGGTCTACGATCTGATCCACGGCTTGGCGGGAAATCGGCTTCCCGCAAACCGGGCAATGCGGGCGCCCCACGCTGGAAAACAGCAGGCGCAGATAGTCGTAGACCTCCGTAATGGTCCCCACCGTAGAACGCACATTTCGGGTCGTCGTCTTCTGTTCGATCGAGATGGCAGGAGAAAGGCCCTCGACCGAGTCCACGTCGGGCTTTTCCATCTGCTCCAGAAATTGCCGCGCAAACGTGGACAGGGACTCGATATAGCGGCGCTGGCCCTCCGCGTACAGCGTGTCAAACGCAAGGCTGGATTTTCCGGAGCCGCT
>DATKAT010000181.1:0-9128 GCA_035514675.1 Acidobacteriota bacterium
GCTGGCCCGGTTGAGCCGCCCAAACTGTTGACCCAGTCCCTGCCGGTCGAACCGGGCGAGTATTTGTACGCTGGCGAGAGCCCGGAATCCGGCAACTTCGTCGCGATCTATCCCGACGAACAGACGGTTCGATCCCTCAAACCCGACTTCGCTCGCCTGGCCGGCATGAATGGCCGAGGGCTGGCGGCGACGGCGCCCGGCCAAGACTGCGATTTCGTCTCCCGGTACTTCGTTCCAAGCTTCGGCATCGACGAGGACCCGGTGACCGGCTCCACGCACTGCATCCTGGCCCCCTTGTGGGCCGCCCGGCTCGGCAAGGCCGACCTGTTGGCGCGGCAGGTTTCTCGGCGGGGAGGCGAACTCCGCTGCACGGTCGCCGGCTCCAGGGTGCTGTTGTCGGGTCAAGCCTGTCTTTACCTGGAAGGCTGGATCCGCATCTGACCCTTTGTTCGGAAAGACACCGCCAGCTGGAATTTCGACCCCGCACAGCGGCCCGTCGCGCGACGGCCTTCCGCCGGCGGCCCGCCATCGCCGAAACGCTGGTTCACTCCGCCTGCCTTCGTTTCCGGAAAAAGCTCTGCAGCATCTCCCTGGCGCGCTCGGCGCCGACGCCTTCGATCACCTCGACGCGATGGTTCAGCTTGCCAGGCTCCAGGATCTGAAACTTGGAAACCACTCCCCCTCCCTTTTCATCGCGGGCCCCGAAGACGAGTCGCGCCGCCCGCGCCCAGATCAAAGCGCCGGCGCACATGGGGCAGGGTTCGATGGTGGAGTAGACTTCGGCGCCCTCCAGGCGATAGTTGGAGATGCGTTTCGCCCCCGCGCGGAGGGCCAGTATTTCCGCATGCGCGGTCGGGTCCGACAGCTGGATGGAACGATTCCGCTCCCTGGCCAACAGCCTTCCCTCCAGTACGATCACGGCGCCGACGGGCACCTCGCCTTCGGCGGCCGCCGCTTCCGCCTCCTCCAGCGCCATCGACATCCAATGCTCGAGGTCTTTGCGATCCATGGCATCAAGAAAGCCTCCCGATAGCTTCCGGGCGCCTTCGACTCCCCCAGCGGCCGGCCGCCGCTTCGACGTTCGCTTCCGTCAGTTGAACTCATCGTAGACGATGTTTCCCCCTTCGCTCTTCAGCATTTTGCAGAGCGGGCAATCGTCTTCGAAAAACTCGTCCGGATCGAATTCGGCGGTTCTCCGTTCCACTTCCTCCCGAGTGGGGCGATCCAAATGAATCAGATTGAAGGGGCCCGCCCGAGAAATGACGGCGTCCTCGCCGAAAATCTGCCGGAGCTCCTCCAGCGAGTCGCTCGCAATCGAAGTGATGCACTTTTCCAACATTGAAGTCCTCCTTTTTCTTAAGGACTAGAACGTTGGAACTTCGTTTTGAGCGAAGAAAAACCGTCGGCGGGCCTTGAAATGTCGGAAAGCGCTTTGCGGAGGGACCCTTTAGTTGGAGGCCAGCGCGCGCGCCCGCTCCTCCACCCGAAAGCTCTGGCTCCGCGAAACGGTTTGCGACTGGATGCGGTCTTCCACCTCCACCTCCAGCTGATACGCTCCCGGCTCCATCCCCTCCAGGCTGACGCGCTCGACCAAAACCACGCGCTGAGCCGAGGCGTACTGAATCGTCGTTCCGGAGACGTCCTCCACCTCAGCCACCGGCCGTCCTTCGCGAAACAGTCGATAGACGATCCGGAGGGACGGCTCGAAGCTGGTCTGGTCCAGCGCCACGTTGTATACGTGGAGATAAATGCCGAAGACTCCTCCTTGGAGGAAGCTCTTCTGGATGACCGGTCGCACCTTCAGGTCCCCGATCACAAACATTTCATCGTGCGACGGAATCCCTTCCACCGGCTCGAGCAGGCCCGCCAGAATGATTTCGCTGGCTGAAATCCGGTCCTTCTCGTAAACCGGCGGAATGACGGCGGTTCGAACCGTGCCTACTTTGCCGCTGTGCAGATCCTTGACCACCAGGTCGAGCTTGTACCTCATGCGGCTGGCCAGCGGCATGACTTTCTGATAAATCGATCGGCCTTGCAGCCCCTTTTCCAATTCTTCCGCGGAGTAAGTCGCCACCATGTCGTGTTCGAACTCCTCCACGATGCGGTTGGTCAGACTGGTCACCAGTCCATAGACCCCCACGCGCGCTACGTGGCGGTCCCCTTCGCGCTTGAATGTCAGGTTCTTGTTCTCCAGCTCCAAGGTCACCGGAACGAGCACCTGGTCGTCGTTGAGCCGGAAGAAGTCCTGACGGGTCTCGAAGGGCAGGTTGTCGAAGGAAACGTTGATTTCGACCAGTTCCTTGAGGTCGTCGTATTTGATCGGCCTGGGACGCTGCACCTGGGTGTAGGTTTCGTACCGTTCAAACGGGTTGTCCTTGGCCCGCAGATGCATCAGCGGGTAGTTCTCCCGGTTCCCCGGCGAAAAGAACGGTCGCTCGGCTTTGCTGGCCAGTCCCATCTCTTCGGCCATCGTCAGCCCCGCTCCGGGAACGAACAGCAGAGCGTCCTTTTCATCGGGGTGGCGGGCGAGTCGATACTCGCCGCTCATCGTGGGATCCACGAATTCCAGCTCAATGTCGGAACCGACGCCTTCAATGTGGCGGTATCGCCACACCTCAAACGGAAAGGTGCTGGTGGTTCCCCCGCCCTCATGCATCTGCCGCATGTACATGCCGCCGGAGGGGCGAGACTCGATTTCAGCGGGCGGTCCGTGCAGGATATAAATCCTGCCGCGATCGGTCAGCCATCCCGGAAGCCCGCTGGCGAACCGCTCGTTGGCGTAGGCGATTCGGCGGTAATGCTCTTCCTTGAATTCGTTGACAGGCGTTCGCGGGTCCGGGTCGCGCCGAAACCAGAACTGTTCGATAAACTGCTCTTTTTCCTCGCCGGTAGTCAACTTTCGAAAGACGTTCTTCTCGTCTTCGCTGATGATGTAGACGACGTCTTCCTTCAGCCACTTTTCGAAATAGTCGACGGCCTCCTCGCGCTCCACCCGCTGCCTTCCTTGTCCGGAAAGCGGGTGCCCCGCCAGCAAGGCCGCCATAACCAGCGCCGTCCCAAATAGCCTCATCATTCAGCCGCCATTCTCGGTTGACCTGCAAATCATTTCTGTCTGCGACTCCTCACGCCCCCGCTTCAGGCCGGAACGCCTCTGCCGTCAGAGACCAGGATCGTTCGCGCTTTCGACCGACGCCTCTTTAAAAAGATACCCTAAATCGACGAATGTTTCATCCGCAGTGCGGCTGGGATCTTCCGTTGCGGCTTTCCGGCCGGCCTGCTGCGGCTCGTCCCCCTCGCGCCGGGCTTCCGGGGTCGCTCTTCTCGGCGTCAAGGCCTTTCGATGCGCACCAGCCCCGCCTCCTCCAGGTTTTCGAGGTACCGGCGAACTCCGTCCGCTTCAACGATCCCGTAATACAGCTCGCCGGCCCGCAGGGCCTGCGCGGAAACCGCCAGGAGAATCTCCAGTCCGCTTCGCCGGCCGTCGATGAAGTTCAGGACCTCGAACGCCATCAGAGGGTGCAGGCCGGCCGACGACTCCAGCTTTGCCCTCCCCTGCAGAAACTCGGCTGGACCCGCCGCCAGTTCGGGGCGCCATCGAGCCAGCTCCTGTTCCGTTTCCGACCGGTCAGGCTCCTCGGGTTCGCCGCCATGGCGCATTCGATAAAACTCGACGAGCTGTTCGCGAAGATCGTTGGCCGCTCTCTCGAATCCGTTTGAAAGGTGTGCGATCCATAGCTCAACGGTTCGATCCGAATCGATTTCCCCGAGCGATTCGACCAACCGCAGCTCTCTCAAGAGCGCCTGATCCAGCTGGTTGCGCGCCCGCCCATAGAGGCCGCGATCTTGACTGATCCATTGGGATGCCAGACCGAAATCCTCCGCCAGCCTTGCCCGCGCCCTGCCTTGGATTTCAGCGGCGATCTCGGCGACTCCGGCGGCCCTGGCATTGGCCATTGTCCAGGCAATGGCGGCAACTGCAAAAGCGTTGCGCTGCAGCTGGGTCCGATCGATGTTCCAGAGATCGTCGTCGCTGGTGTGAATGTAGTTGTCGGGCCAATTGGTAAACGTCAGAGCCGGGACGCCGATAGGCGCCTCGTTAAACGTCATGTGATCCGTGCTGTTGTGAAAGGGCACCATCCGCGCGTTATATCGGTGGCGCGATCCCAGTCGGGATAGGATCGGCCGCGGGTATAAGCTCGATTCCCCCGCCTGAATCACCGCCAGGTTGGCAGTGTTTCCGTCGCGAATGAATTCCACAAGCGCTTCGGTCACGTCGTTGAGAAAGTGAAAGCGGGAGAACGGCAGTCGGGTGACGTTTTGCACCCGCATCACGTCCAGGGACTGATCGGCGCCGACCATGTCCTGGTTGACGCTGACCCACATGGAGCGGGGCGCCTCCGGGTGATCGGCGAAATACCGTCTCTGGCTGCTGATTTCAGTCACCCACCAGAACCGGATGTTGCGGCGCGGCTGCGGGATCCTGCCCTCTTGAATCAATCGGCTCAGCGAACGCGCGATCTCCAGCATGCTCGCGCATCCGCTGGCGTCGTCGTTGGCCGAGAATTTCTCCTCCTGCAGATGCGCGGTCAGCACGATGTCCTGGTCGTCAATCTCCTTTCCCCGGATGAACGCTTCGACCATGACCTGCCAGGGCTCTTCTCCGAATTCGGCCTCGATTTCGACCGAAGCGGCGACTTCCGAATGCGACTGCAGCAGATTCCTGAGCTCGATCCCCTGGCGCGCAGATATCTGAAACGCGAAGGTTCCGGGCTTGCCGGCGGCACTCTCCAGCGGGATGCTGGTCCAGCGGATCTGATCGGGTCGATTTAAGGAATTCACCGGATAGTCGGGCGCGTTCGGGTCGGGAAAGCCGATGATGCCCAGCGCGCCTCGCTCCCACACGGCCTCCCGCATGACCGCCCGACTGGCGCCGTATGCGAGAACGATTGCGCCAGCTACGTCCCGTTCCTGATAGTCCGCCGCTGAGGCGCCTTCCCCAACGTAAACGATCTGCGCCTCCTCGATCTGCGCGCTGCGGGAGTAGTCAGCCAGATGAATCTGCACCTGCTCGATGGAAGCCAGTCTCTGCAACACCGGCTTGGTCAGCCAGAGCTCCCCCTTGCGGCTCACCCAGGGCGGGCGGTCGTGGGGCTGACGAATCAGTCTCACGTCGTCCAGACCATAGGCCTTTGCCCGCTCCTCCACGTAACGCGCCGCCGCCATTAGGCCGGGAGTTCCGCCCTGAGGTCGATGAAACCGAGTGAAGAAGCGAATGTGCTCGTAAGCGGCGTCGCCCGAGATTTCGTTTGAAAGCCATTGATATTCGGCCTCTGAGAGAAACGGCGCCGAGCGAGCGGCCAGAGGGAGTTGAGCAAATAGAATAAGGGTCGGAACCACCAGCGTTTTCATGAAGCCTCCAAGTCGATTGAGTGAATTCGGGCAACCATTCTATCCCCCTTTTCGGCTCCAGCGAATACGCCGGCGCGGCCCGCCCGATCAGTCCTCTCAGCGGCCGGACGCCGCCGTAACGATCGGCGCCGGCCGGGCAAGCCCCGCCGGCAGACCCCGGGCTGGTGGGAGTTCAAGAGCCGCGCGTTTCGAAATCTTCAGGGAAGCTTCTGGTCTGCTCCAGGATTTTCGGCCTTCGCAGGAAGGGGCGGGCGGGAGGAGCAAAAGAATGTTCAGATCGAGGGATTCGCCCGCCGGACCTCACGGAATCGGGTCATAGCCATGCGCCGGGACGGCCGCATGAAGGACGGCGCGCCCGCCTCCCGCGGATCGGCTTTCGGACTGACTGTGAAATATGGGGAGTTTCTCTTCGCTCGGATTTTACGCTTGAAACGACTCACCGCAGCCGCAGGTTCCCTTGACATTCGGATTGTTGAACTTGAACCCGGCGCCGTGGAGGGTCTCAACGTAGTCGATCTCGGTTCCGTCCAAGTACAGAAGGCTCTGTTCGTCAACGAATACGTTCAAGCCGCCGAAGTCCAGAACTTTGTCGTCCGGGCGCGCCTGACTCTCCAGGTTCATCGCGTATTGGAATCCCGAACATCCCCCGCCGACCACGGCAATTCGGATTCCCGAAACCACCTTCTCAGCCGATTGAGATGCGATCACATTCTTTACCTTCGACACTGCCTTTTCCGTCAACGTGACCATAATGCCTATCCTATTCCTTCAATTCCGAATCGCGTGAATTCCCTATCCGTTCAGTCGTTCCCTTAATAGGATGCCTCCAATCCCTCTTTCGTTTCAAGTCGCCTCACCGACGGAGCGACACTCGGGAATATGGCAAAAGAATGAATCTTTTCTTGACATAATGCATCGTTTAATATACTATTTAAAATGATTTACAACAAATTAAACTATTTCAAGAGATTGAAGAGATTGAGTTGAGCATGACCATAAGAATAACCGACGTTTATTACAAGGAGGCTTCCCGCTTCAAGCTCTTCACAGCGCGCGAAGAGTTGGAGGCGGCCGAGAAGGTTTCGGAGGCGTGGATGGATTTGCGAGGCGGCCTGGCGTCGTGCAGCGTCGTCCTGAGCGAGTTTCTTCGCGAAGGTCGACGGGCGGTCGCGGGGGAAACGAGCCTCAAATCGGTTCTCGTACGCAGCTCCGACGTCAGCCTGAAAGTCCAGTTGCAAGAGCTGGATGAGGACCTGCAGGCGCTGACTCAGTTTCAGGACGAATACCGAAAAACCTGGGGGAGAATTCGTGCAGCTGAAACAGCTCAAAAGCGGAAGAAGGAGCGGGACAAGCAGCGACGGATCCAACAGTCTTACGCGCGGATCATTGCGGACCTCCCCTTGGCCGAGGATTTGCTGAAGCGCTTGCTGGGCGTGGTCCATCGCGTCCACGGCGGCCTTCCGGCCGTCGCTTTGGAAACGGGGCGGCAAGAAGCCGCGCGGCGGATCCGGATCAAACGGCTCCGCCCAACCCGGAATCAGCCTGCTTGCTCCGCGGCATGGAGAGGAACTGGTCGAGGAATTCGGTCCCGACTGCTCCGAGCTGCGAAACCAGATCAACCAGGTACTGACTTGCGAAATGAGATGGGAAGCGGCCAAGAATCAAATGACCGAGGCCAATTTGCGGCTCGTCATCTCGATCGCTCACCGTTACAAGGGTCTCGGACTCAGTCTGGGCGACTTGATTCAGGAAGGCAATACGGGTCTGATTCGGGCCGTAGAGAAGTTCGATCACGCCAGGGGATTTCGCTTTTCAACCTACGCCACTCTGTGGATCAAGCAGGGGATTCGCAGGGCGCTGGAACTGAAGGGCAATACAGTGCGCCTGCCCAGCCACGTCCTGAAGAGAATTTACACGCTCCACACGATTGAGCGGACGTTTCAACAGAAGCATCGCCGCGAACCGACGCTTGCGGAGTTGTCGGAACGGCTGGAACTGCCTCAGGAAAAGGTGGAGCAACTGCGGACGCTGGCCCAAAAGACTCTCTCTCTGGAGCAGCCTCTGGGACCCGACGACAGTTTCTCGCTGCTGGAGACAGTGCCGGACGAAGAGCAGGCCACGCCGCTGGACACGATGTGGAGCCAGAAGGTGCAAAGCCTCACCAAGAAGGCCCTCAAATCGCTGACCCAGCAGGAGGAACAGATCCTTCGCATGCGCTTCGGCATTGGACAGGATCGTCCTTCGACTTCCCACGAAATCCAGGAACAGTTCTCGCTGGCCTCAGGCCGGATTCGCGACATCGAAGCAAGGGCCATGCGCAAACTGCGTCATCCGGCTCGCCGGCGACGTCTGAAATCGCTTCTCCGCTAGCCTAGGCCAATCCGACGCCCATCGACCGAAAAGGAGAGGGTTTTTTCGGCGAGATCCTCTTTCCCGCTCGCGCTACGCGGACATCCCCCATCGTTGAATAGCCCTTCGGGCGCCGATCGCCGGCGCATGCCCCGGTTCTTGGTCCAAACGCCGCCAGGGTGCTAGAATCGAAGTCGGGGAGAACGGGAAGCCCTTTCCCGCCGCGACCGGGAGCGCTCAATGGACCATGAAAAGACCTCAGTTCCCAGGGAGACGGAGTCGCGCCGCGTGGCGGAAGCTTCTCGGCAATCCGCATGGGTCAAGCCCGGCTTCCTGCGCGAACTCTTTCTGGGAAGGCTTCGCCTGGATTTCATCCACCCATTTCCCCGGACTCCGGAAGATCGTCCCGAATTTCTCGCCTTTTTCGAACGCTTTCAGGAGTTTTTGGCCGAGGATGTCGACCCGGTGGAGTTGGATGAATCGGGGGATTACCCGCAAGAGTTGCTGGAGAAGCTGCGTCGGATGGGCGCGTTCGGCATGAAAATTCCCGTCGAGTACGGCGGGCTTGGCTTCAATCAGGTCGAATACGGTCGGGTGATGGAGTTGCTGGGCGGCCTCGACGGCAATCTGACGGCGCTGCTTTCGGCCCATCAGTCGATCGGGGTCCCACAACCCCTCAAGCTATTCGGCACCGAGGAGCAGAAGAGAAAGTATCTGCCTCGCTGCGCCGCCGGCGAGATTTCCGCCTTCGCGCTCACGGAGTCGGATGTGGGTTCGGACCCGGCTCGACTTTCCACTACGGCGGAGAGGACCCCGGACGGGTCGGCCTACATTCTAAACGGCGAAAAGCTCTGGTGCACGAACGGAACCCTGGCGGGGCTGCTGGTGGTCATGGCCCGCGACGCGGCTTCCGGAAAGATCAGCGCATTCGTCGTCGAAACCGACTGGCCGGGAGTCGCCGTCGTCCGCCGATGCCGCTTCATGGGCCTGCGCGCATTGGCCAATGCCGTCATCCGCTTCGAAAACGTCCGCGTCCCGAAGAAGAATCTGATCGGCGAGGAAGGTCGCGGATTGAAGATCGCGCTTACGACTCTGAACGACGGGCGGCTGTCGATCCCCAACGCCAGCGTCGGAGCCGCCAAGAGGTGCCTGCAAATCTGTCGCCGCTGGAGTCGGGACAGGGTCCAGTGGGGAAAACCGATCGGCAAGCATGAAGCGATCGCCCGCATGCTGGCTCGCATGGCGGCCACCGTTTTCGCTATGGAGTCGGTGGCGCGCCTGACTTCGGAAATGTCGCATCGAGGCGAGTACGACATCCGGCTGGAGGCCGCGGCTGCCAAGGAATGGAATACCGCCAGAGGCTGGGAAAT
>DATKAT010000182.1:0-12366 GCA_035514675.1 Acidobacteriota bacterium
GACGCACGGCGACAACGAAAAGGCCATGATGCAGGACGCCGCCGTCACCGCTGCTGAAATGTTGGAAGCGGCTGGAGCTCGCAGCATCTCGGTCAATTCCGGCACGGCCATGCCCGGAATGGCCATTCATGAGGTCGGAACCGCGCGCATGGGTCACGACCCTGCCAAGTCGGTGCTGAACGGGTTCAACCAGAGCCACGACGTGGCCAACCTGTTTGTGACCGACGGCTCCTGCTTCGTCAGTTCCGGTTGTCAAAACCCCACCCTGACAATGATGGCCATCACCTGCCGCGCATGCGATCACCTTGTGGAGCGGTTCAGAAAGGGGGAGGTTTAGTTCTGCGTTCGCTTGCTTGGTGCTAAGTGCTTGGTGCTTAGTGCTGGGTGCTTGGTGCTTGGTGCTTAGTGCTGGGTGCTTGGTGCTTAGTGCTGGGTGCTTGGTGCTTAGTGCTGGGTGCTGGGCGCCGCTTGAATTCTGAATTTTGAATCTTGAATTTTGAATCGCGCCCTGCGCGGCGCGGGTCATCCTTCCAGGAATCGCGCGGCTGCGTTTTTGGCGCGGGCGACGTCGGAAGCGGCGGCCACTTCGCGATTGAGCCATTCGATCAGAGCCGCGTAGCCCAGGCTTTCCGGATCTCCCGGCAGATAATCCGCCACCACGTCGAGCACTCGAAATCCGCGCCGAAGCTGGAATGTCAAAGTCGGGTCGGAAATTTCCTTACGCACCACTTTCCGCACGTATTCCTCGGCCGACAGTTCCTGACTGTAGCGGTGATACCCGCGCAGCCGCGAGCCGGCGCGGATGCGGCGGAGCCGCAGAGAGCGGATCAGATCCCTGCGGGCCGCGTAGATCCGGGAACCCACCCCCTCCCCTTGTTCACCCGGCCGAACCATGACTTCGGCGCCGTACAGGGTCGCCCCTTCCGGATCATGGTTGGAGAACAGGCCGCGGTTGGTGAATTCCCACCAGTTGTCGGTGCGATCGTATTCTTCCCATGAGATGATCAGACTGGCCGCCATCCCAACCAGCCGACCGTCTTTCTGCCGGACCGCAACCAGCTGCCCTTTTGGAAATACTCGGAGATGGGATTCCAGCTGCGCGCTGGTCCAGGAAGAGCTGGAAGAATACACCTCCCCGCTGATGGCGATGATTTCGTCAATGTCAGATTCCCGCGTTTGACGAACGAGGATCTTCACAACTGCACAACCTCGAGCTTGGAGGCTACCTCCGCGCTGCGTTGGCTGTCGCGCAGGGGAAGCACCGTCCCTGTTTCCCTGGCTTCCTGGATAGTGCTAAGATTGAGTTCTCCGATCACCATGCTTTCCTGGTTTGGAACGCCTTCGGCAAGGATGCCGTCTCGGGCGAATGCAAAATCGCTGGGGGTCAGAACCGAAGCCTGTCCGTAGTTCAGAGAGACGGCCGGAACCATGGGCAACGAGCCGACCGTGGTGGCGTGAATCACGTACATCTGGTTCTCAATTGCGCGGGCGTGAGCGCAATAGCGGACCCTGAGGAATCCCTGTCGGTCGTCGGTGCAGCTGGGAACGACCAGAATATAAGCGCCCGCCCGGGCCGCCACGCGCGCTACCTCGGGAAACTCGACGTCGTAGCAAATGGTGATGGCCACCCTCCCGAAATCCGTTTCAAATATGCGGACGCTGTCCGAAGGCGACACCAGCCACTCTTCAGACTCCCACCGGGTCATGTGGAGCTTGCCCTGCATTCCATGATCCCCTCGGGGATTGAAAATGAGCGAGACGTTGTAGACGGAGTCGTCCCCGTCGCTCATCCAAGGGATGGAGCCGGCCACCACATACATTCCGTGCTTGCGGGCGGCGCCCTGCATCAAGTCGATGAATCGAGGCACGATGCGCGCAAGGTCACGCACCTGCTCATGAATGGGGCGCTGCAGATTTCCCAGGGTCAGAAGCTGGACGGTGAAGTACTCGGGAAAAACCACGAGATTGCATTTGTAATCGGCCGCGGTGTCGATCAGGCTGAGGGCCTGGTCGGCGAACTGATCCAACGTCGTTACGGGGCGAATGTAATACTGCAGAGCGGCGACTCGGATGCGATCCGTCACGTGGCGTCTCCTTGAAAAACGACTCCCTCGGACCAGCAGGGAGCACGCGGTCCATCTTTCCTCACTCCGGCGGAAGCGGTCGCGCCGAGGCGAAGGGCTCCGGTCCGCCGGAGCGATCGGAACCGACCGGTTCACCCGCGTCGCTTGGCCGGATCGTCGCGATTCCAGAAGTATACCCTTCCGCATCTCGGGAGAACAGGGAAGGACCGGGGATCCGCTCGCCATTCCGATTGTGGACCCCGCTATAATAAAGGTCGTGGATCCTGCACCTCCAGATCGAAAAAAACGGAGACTCCCGAACAGTCCCGAAGAAACGGTCTTTCGCAGCTGCTACGCTTCCGTGGATCTGGAATCCATGCTGGCGACGGCCGAGAGCCGCTCTCAAATCCGAAAGCTCCCCCCCGCCCAATTGTACTTTGCGGTCAAGCAAATGGCAGGGGAGTCCCTGGAGCGCCTGCTGCCCCACATCACCGAAGAGCAGTGGTCCTTGATCCTGGACCTGGATGTATGGAACAAGGATCGGCTGCAGATCGGCTCCTTCCTGTACTGGGGGAGTCTTCTGTTGAAGGCCGACAAGGCCGTGGCTCAGAAGCTCTTTCGCGGAACCGACCCCGACATGTGGGAGTTTGCGTTCCGGCGCGATCTGAAGGTTTTCGCGCGTACCGAGGAGGATGAATTCGAAAGCGAAACCGTCTCCGGACGGGAATGGATGCATTCGCCTGACCGGAACTACTTGATTTTTCTGCCCCGCAATCCGGAGAAGGCGAAACTGTACCGGGCGCTTCTGCGTCAGATGCACGAGCTGTATCCGGAGAGATTCAGGCTGTTGCTGTCCGAATCCCTCGTTCGCACTCCGATGGAGTTGGAGGAGTCCGCTTACCAGGAAAGGGTGCGCCGCATTGAGACGCTGGGCTTTCAGGATTACTTCGAGGCGGCTGAGCTCTACGGCTATCGCAAGGAAGAAAGCTTTCTTCCCGATAAGAAGTGGGATTCCCCGGAGCAGGTGCAGACTCTGCCCGATGCGCTGCGTTCAGATCAGGCTTCCGGCATGCTGCTTCTCCGAGCGCTGGCGTCGGTGGAGGACGAACGGGAAGCCGGCTTTCTTTTGGAAGAACTTTTTTACGTCTGCAACAAGCTCCTTGCGGCTGATCGGGTTTCCCCGTCCCGACCGCAGCGGCTCAAATCAAAAATCCGAAAAGCGCTTTCAACCATTAATCTGGGCCTGGATTTCTGGTCAGGGTCGAACTATGCCAGAGCGGCGCAGGGCGTCCGGAAGCATTATCTGGCGGCCTATTTTCAGATCGGACACAGCCGCCTTATGGACCTTCAGAGGGAGGCGCGCGCCAGGCTGAAAGACGGTCGCCCGGAACCCGGTTCCTTTGCGGAGGCTTTCGTCGCGGGGCTGCTGCGGCCCTTCCCTGCGCTGGTGTTCCTGGAGGACGATCGGATCAAGCGTCGCTTTTTCGAGACCCTGGAAGATCTTCAGGCCTCTCGAAGCTTCTTGCACAACATTGATTTGACCCCCGCCCCCGCATCCGCGCCAGCCGCCCTCCGGGGAGACGACCGACGGTGAAGAGAAAGCCGCTGGTGCTCGGAGTGGCCGGAGGAACCGGTTCTGGAAAGTCCACCGTCGTGCGCTCCATTGCCGAATCCCTGGGGCCGAGTCACGCCGTCGTCATCCAGCACGACCTCTATTATCGGGACCACTCCGGGCTGACGGCTTCCGACAGGAATTCCCTGAACTTCGATCATCCGGACGCTCTGGAAACATCGCTGCTTGCGCAGCACCTGCGACAGTTGCTCGCCGGGCAAGTCATTCAGGCGCCGCAATACGACTTTTCATCGCACCGACGCATGGAATCGACTATTGAAATCGAGCCCCGGCCCGTCATCATTCTGGAAGGGATTCTGGTGCTTGCACAAAAAGAGCTGCGCGAATTGATCGATATTCGCGCCTTCGTAGACGCGCCCGACGACGTCCGGTTCATTCGGCGACTGAAACGCGACCTGACCGAGCGCGGACGGTCCCTCGAGTCGGTCGTCAAGCAGTATCTGGATAGCGTCCGGCCGATGCACGTGAGCTTTGTCGAACCCAGCCGGCGTCACGCCCACATCATTTTGCCCGGGGGAAGCAACCAGGTCGCCATCGATCTGCTGCTGTCCAGAATCCGCGCCTTTCTGGAGGAGTGATTCGGCGGATGGCGGCGCAGGCCGGAAGCCCGTCCTACTGGAACTGAACGTTTCTTTCGAATTCGGCCGGGCTGGAGGAGGCGGCTTTGGCGATCTCCAGGTCGATGACGCCTTCCTGAAACAGGTCCATCAGATGCTGGTCGAAGGTCTGCATTCCGTACTGGTTTCGCCCGGAGGAGATAAGATCCTTCATGGCCGCTCCCTTTTCCGGGTTTTCGATGCAGTCCCGGATGCTGAGGGTGTGCCGCATGATTTCCAGAACCGCGACTCTGCCGCCGGCATCCCGCCGGGGCACCAACCGCTGGGAAATGACGGCTTTCAGCGTTTCGCCGAGGCGGAGACGGACGGTCTTCTGTTCGTTTAACTCGAAGACGCTGACGATTCGTTGGATTGTCTTCGGCGCATCGACCGTGTGCAGCGTCGACAGCACCAGATGCCCCGTTTCGGCGGCCTTCAAAGCGATGTCGATGGTCTCCCGATCCCTCATCTCCCCCACCAGCACCACATCCGGGTCTTGCCGAAGAGCGGCCCGCAGGGCCTTTGCGAATGATTCCGTATCCGTTCCCACTTCCCGTTGAATGACGGAGGCCTTGTGCTCCGGATGGAGAAATTCGATGGGATCTTCGATGGTCACCACCTTGCACGGCTTGGACTGATTGATTTCGTTGACGATTGCGGCCAGAGTGGTCGATTTCCCCGAACCCGTTACGCCGGTTACTAACACCAGGCCGCGTTCTTCAAAGGCGATCTGCCGGATGGCTTCAGGCAAACGCAGGGAGTCGATCGATGGGATGTCAAACGGAATGACTCGCAGCACGATGGAAAAGGTCCCCCGCTGCCGGCAGATGTTTACGCGAAACCGTGAAACGCCGGGCAATGCATAGGAACAGTCGAAATCTCTCAATTCCCTGAAAAAGGCCTCCCGTTGGTCTGCAGAGACGATTCCGGATTCTTCGACCAAATGGCGCACTAGTTCTTCGCACTCGTCTGCAGCCAGGACCGGCAGCTGCTTGATGGAGATGATCCGACCATGGACGCGAAATTTCCACTTGGTCTTCGTCCCGATATGTATGTCGGAGGCCCCGATGGCCTTGGCTTTCTTTAAGACCTCATGAAAGGTCTCTGTAATCGACCGCAATGTCCACCTCGGTGATTCCTACTTGAAGCGCGCAATGCCGGGACGGCAGCCGGCCCGATCCTAGCCCGGATCTTGCACGCAGATCCTGTTGCGGCGCCGGATAGCGGCGCGCCTGCTGCCTTGCCGCTCTCCGACGCCTCGCGACGGACCCGGGTGCAAGATCCGGGCTAGCCGCTTCATTCATCGCTGCGACGCCGAAACACGAAAAGTATAGAAAAGGAACGGTCGGAAATTTGGTGTTTCCGCGCACCGAACTCCCCTCTACGCCTATGTTCCGAATTCCGAATTCCGAATTCCGTTTTGCGGGGAATGAAAATTTCGCAAAAGTCAAGGCCTGAACGGGTTAGTGGAGGGCGGCGGGATTCTCCACGCTCTTCCCAAAGGCGCAACAGACAGGCGGAGAGAAGCGATTCACCAGCGCCGGCGCGAGAACGTTCGCCACACGAACTGTATCCGAGAACGCAGAACGCAGAACGCATTAACCTGCCGCACCCTTGCGGGCGCTCTCGGTTTTTGGGACGGCTTCCACCCAGCCCTCACGGACTGGGCTAAAGACTGGCGGCCTTTCGGCCTCATTCCGGTCCGCCAGCTCATCGAATCGCGCTACCCAGAACCCAGAACCTCGAACTTTGAACTTGGAACGGTTTGACCTGCCGCGCCCTGACGGGCGCTCTCGATCATTGGGGCGGCTTCCACCCAGCCCTGACGGACTGGGCTAATAACTGCCGGCCTTTCGGCCTCATTTGGGCCCGCCGGCGAATGGAATCGCGCTACGTAGAACGCGGAACGAAAAACGTCCCTACGCATCGGAATTTTGAAACTGCTCCGGATGCCTTAGATGAAAATCGGTTGCGTCCTGATAGGCCTTTGCAACGGAAAGCGCTTCAGCTTCGCCGAACAGTGGGCCGATGAAGCTGATGCTGGTCGGAGCCTTTCGTTCGGCGAACCCGTTCGGGACTACCACGCAAGGATGTCCCGTCAGGTTCGTGATCAGCAGGTTGTTTTCCCCGAAGCTGGGCGTAACAAATACATCGACCCGTTCGAAAACCTCCTCCATTTGTTCCATCAAACGCGTGCGCAGGCGGTTGGCCTGGATGTACTCCACGGCAGGAATGAAGCGGGAGTATCGGAACACGTTGGGCCAGGCCCGCCGTTCCTGTCGAACCAGAAGTCGATCCTTGCGCCTGCGCGTCAACTCGTCGAAGGCGGCGGCCGCTTCCGCTTCCAGGATGGAGGACAGCCCTGCGGTCGGCATGGAGGGAAGTTCGACGGGAATCAGTTCCACTCCCAGATCCTTCAAGATCTCAAGAACCTGCAGATCGTGCGCCCTCCACTCTTCGTTTTGACGCTCCTGCTCGAACGCCTTTTGGACGTAGCCGACGCGCAGCCCTCCAATCCCGCGACCGCCATCCCAGTTAAACGGCAGGTCGACGATCGTTCCATCCTTGCCGTCGGGTCCCCGGATGGCGTCAAAAACCATGGCGCAGTCTTCGACGCTGCGACAGATAGGGCCGATCTTGTCCATGCTCCAGGAAAGCGCCATCGCGCCATGGCGGCTGACCCGGCCGAAGGTGGGGCGCAGGCCGGTGACTCCGCAGCGGGTGCAGGGAGAGACAATGGAGCCTAGGGTTTCGGTGCCGATGGAAAATCCGACCAGGCCGGCGGCAGTGGCCGCAGCCGATCCGGCGGACGAGCCGCTCGAGCCCTGCTCCGGATTCCATGGATTCTTGGTCGTTCCGCCAAACCACACATCACCCCAGGCCAGCGCACCCAGCGTCAGCTTAGCCGCCAGCACGGCGCCCGCCGCATCCAGGCGCGTCACCACCGTTGCATCTTCGTCCAACAGCTGGTCCTGATACGGCGCGGCGCCCCAGGTCGTCCGGTAGCCTTTTGCAGCCAGGAGGTCCTTTGCGCCCCACGGGATCCCGTGCAGCGGGCCCCGATACCGGCTCTCCGCCAGTTCCCGATCCGCCCTGTCGGCCGCCTGCAGGGCTCTCTCCGAAGTCAATGTCACCACGCATTCCAGCGTGGGGCCGTAACGTTCCAGCCGTTGCAGGTACATTTCGGTCAGCGCCCGAGATCGAATCGCCCGGCGGCGCATTAGTTCCGCCAATTGGGTCAACGGAGCGAAGGCAAGCCCTTCGAAGGCAGCCGGAACGTCTACCTCCGCAAGACTCCAACGGATGGGCTTCTGTTCCCTGGAGAACCTGCGGCCGGGAAGAGCCGGGTCAAATCGCAGAGCCGGCGTCAGGCTGTTGGGAAAGTCCTGAGAGCGCAGCGACTCGTACCCTTCCAACTGCTCGTTGACGTCCTCCAGCATCAACTGCCGGTCTTCGTCGCTGAATTCCAGTCCTGCCAGCTTCTCCGCTTGAGCGATCATCTCCACAGTGATTCTCAGTTCCTTCGGCTTCTCCTCCACCTCCTCCTGCAGCGATACTTCAAGGCTTCCCCATAGGGCACCGGGAAAGAGGGTCGAGGTCAATCCGACCGAAGAAAAGTAGGCGAGAAACCGACGTCTGGCCAACGATACATCGCGCATGTTCGCTCCTTGCTGGAATTCAAGTTTCAGGTTTCAGGTTTCAGGTTTCAAGTTTCAAGTCTCAGAACGCCTAACGCGGAACGAAATTACTTCCTGCGTAAAACTCTCCCCGGCAGCGCACGGGTCAAGCTGCCTTTTCGCACCACTGCGTCGCCGTTCACCCAGACGTAGAGGATCCCGCTGGCGTAGCGGTGCGGTTCGGAGAATGTCGCTTCGTCCCGGAGTCGGCTCAAGTCGAGTAGAACGAGATCGGCGGCGGCGCCTTTGCGAATGATTCCGCGATCGGAAAGGCCCAGAATCATAGCGGGAAGCGATGTCATCCCCCGTATGGCGTCTGCCGGCGCCAACACCGCATGATCCAGCGCGAAGAGTCGGATCGTCCGCGGGAAGGCGCCGTAAAAGCGAGCGTGCACCATGGAGTCTTCGGGCAAGGCGATACCGGCGTCGGAAGACGTGGCCGTCCAGGGTTGCCGAGCGTAAGTTTTCAGGTCGATCGCCGAAAGAGAGAATCCTCTCAGCCTCGCTCCTCCCGGCAGATCGGGGAAGCCTTCCCGTTGCAGAAGTATGGCGGTTTCGACGGGTTCGACGCCTCGGGCGTCCGCAAGCTCCTGCAAGCTCTTTCCAACAAACGATTCGTCGGAGGACTCGATGATGAAAATTCGGGCGGCGCCTCCTCTGCGCTCGATCTCATGCGCGATGTCCCGATGAAGCTCTTTGGCGCGGACCGGATCCTGAAGGATCTGTTCCACGGCGTTTGCATACCCATCGAAACCCACCCGAAAAGCCCAAGGGGGAATCAGCACGATATTGCCGTCACTTCCGGTGGATTCATAGGGGTACTGGTCGGCCCAGATGCGCACTCCTCTGACGCGCGCCCGCTCGACCATCTGCACGACAGCCTGCGAGGCGCCCCAGTAGCGAACCCCCTTGGCTTTGATGTGAGAAGCCACCACGGTGGCGCCAGTCTTCTCTCCGATCTCGATCGTCTCAGCCACCGAATCGAGCAGGCTGGGAGCCCGCGTCGAATCGTCACGGCTCGGCCAAAACCACACCGGGTCGGCTCCTTCGCTGCGCTGGTGCGAGATCAGCACTCCGTCGAAGGGCACGATCTCTCGCACGCACTGGATCAGCTCGTCCGTCGCGCTCCATTTTCCCGGCGCATACTCGAGCCCGACGGAAAGACCCAATGCGCCCTCCTCCATCCCTTGACGGATCAGCTCCCTCATGCGCTGGATCTCCGCCTCGGTCGCCTCTCTCCTGAAGTCCGCCCCCAGGACGCGCTGGCGTATCGATCCATGACCGACCAGAAGGACCGCGTTGGGCCCCGTCCCCAATTCCTCCAGCCGGTCGCGCTGTGTGGCAATCGGGAGGGGCGAGCGGCCGTCCTGGTTGACAACGACAGTCGTAATCCCCTGCGAGACGAGATTCGGCGCCGCCCGGCGCAGCGCATCCTGCGAGCGCAGCCCGCTCTCCGGGTCGAACGCGTCGTCGGCGTGCGAGTGCAGATCGATGAACCCCGGCGACAGATAATTCCCCCCCGCGTCGACAATCTCGTCGGCTGTTCCCGCCAGAGCTCGCCCCACCGCCGCAATCCGACCGTCGCGAACTCCGACGTCCCCAAGGAACCAGGGATTCCCCGTCCCGTCCAGAATCCGGGCGTTGCGGATCAACAGGTCGTAGGCTTTCGTCTCAGCGGCGAAGCCGGGAGCAATCGCGCCCAGCAATACGATCAGAAAGGCAGAAGTTCTGAACCACACCCGTGTAGTTTCAAGCTTCTCGCCTCAAGTTTCCAGTCGAAAGGCACGGGAAAATGTCGTGCCGGGTCCGCGGCGTCCGGGATTTCGCCGCAATCCGGAACCCGGTTCCGAGCTTCGGCGGCGAATGCGGGCTAGCCGGGCCGGGCGGCCTCGGCTTTAGAACTCGCGGAAGTCGATTCAGTGACGGATCCTGCCCATATCGAAAGGCCGTAGGCGCCCGTTTCGGGGGCCGCATCGCTTTGTGCCATAATCGTTGTCCGTAGGGCGAACCGGCTGCGCGGCGCTGCCGCTGCGGCGGAAAAATCCGGAACGACATTGGGAAATTCAAGCGACAGGAGCGCCGTGTCAAGCTCTCACCCCAGCCCGGATGACGCAAAGAACCAGGCCAACTGGCATGCGATCGACGTGGCAGAAGTCGAGTCGCGCCTGGAAACCGGCCCCAAGGGCCTGAGCGCCGATGAAGTCGCGTGGCGGGCCGAGCGTTACGGACCCAATCAGCTGGAAGAGGCGCCTCCGCCCGGAATCTTTGAGACCCTGCTGCATCAATTTCAAAGCCCCCTGATCTACATCCTGCTGATCGCCGCGACCGTCACCCTGGCCCTTCAGGACTACATCGATTCAGCCGTCATCGCGGCGGTGCTCATACTGAACGCCGTCATCGGGTTCGTGCAGGAGAGACAGGCCGAGAAGGCGGTCCGGGCGCTGATGGGTCTGGTGTCTCCGAAGGCCCAGGTGGTGCGAGAGGGGCGAAAGCGAGAGATCCAAAGTCGGGACCTCGTGCCGGGAGATTTCGTCCTCCTGGAGTCGGGCGCGCGGGTGCCGGCCGACATTCGCCTTGCTGCGGTGACCGCATTCTCGGTCGACGACTCGTTGTTGACAGGCGAATCGACTTCGGTGGGAAAGCGCACGGAGCCGGTTCCCGAAAAGACGCTGGCGGCGGACCGCAAGAACATGGTTTTCACCGGTTCGGTGGTCAATGCGGGTCGGGCCCGGGGCTACGTCGTTGCGGTGGGAAAGGAGACCGAGCTGGGCCGGATCGCCGAGCAGGTGCGCACGGAAGAGGAGGGGCAGACTCCTCTGCAGGAGCGCATGAACCGGTTTGCCCAGGTGGTCGGGCTGGCGGTTCTCATTTCGGCCGCCGCTGCATTCGCACTCGGGCTCAGCATGGGGCGGACCGTCGTCGACATGTTCAAGGTCGGCGTGGCGCTCGGAGTGGCCGCCGTTCCCGAAGGGCTTCCGGTCGTCTTTACGATCACCCTGGCGTTGGGGGTTCACCGCATGGCCCGTCGGAACGCCGTCATTCGGCGGCTTCCGGCCATCGAAACGCTCGGGAGCACGACGGTCATCGGCTCGGACAAGACGGGCACGCTGACCGAAAACCGCATGACGGTGCAAGAGGTCTTTGCTGGCGGGAGGACTTATCCGGTTTCGAGAAAGGGAGAGAAAGCGGCGCCGGTCGATGATGAAGAGCTGAGACTGACCCTTTTGACCGGCGTCTTGACCAACGAAGCGCAGATTTCGGAAGCGGATGAAGGAATAGAAACGCAGGGGGACCCGACCGAGGCGGCCCTGCTGGTTGCAGCCCTTCGGTTCGGTATCCAGCCGGAAGAAGTCCGAGGGGAATACGCGACGGTTTCGGAGATCCCCTTCGAGCCGGACCTGCAGTATTCAGCTTCTTATCGACGACTGGGCGAAAAGCATTTCGCCTTCGTCAAAGGCGCTCCCGAGAGAATTCTCGATATGTCATCTCGCATGCTCGCCGGCGGCGAGGAGCGGAGACTGGACAAAGAAGCGGTGCTGCAGAAAGTCGGGGATATGGCTGCACGGGGGCTTCGCATCCTGGCAGCGGCCTACCGGGAGTTGGATGGATCAGCGGTCGAAGCGCAGGAACCGAGCGGCCTCGTCTTTGTCGGCCTCTTCGGCATGATGGATCCGCCTCGTGAAGGCGTCAAAGGCGCCATTGAGGGCTGCAGGAAGGCGGGGATCCGGGTTCTGATGATCACCGGCGATCACGCGCAGACCGCTTCCAGCATCGGGCGACGGCTCGGCATCGGCCGCGACGGTTCGACGGTCCTGACCGGCGACCGCATCGAAGAGATGAGCGACCGGGAGCTTCAGGGGCTCGTTGGGGAAGTCGATCTCTTCGCCCGGGTCAGTCCCGATCACAAATACCGCATCGTGCGAGCGCTTCGAAGTGAGCAGGAGGTCGTGGCCGTTACAGGAGACGGAGTCAACGACGCGCCGGCGCTGAAGGCGGCCGACATTGGGATCGCCATGGGGCGAAGCGGGACCGACGTGGCCCGCGAAGCTTCCGACATGGTTTTGACCGACGACAACTTCGTCAGCATCTACGCCGCCGTCGAAGCGCATAAGGCCTTCCGGCGGAAGTTTCCAATGAAATGCGGGCTAATGCCGCATCAGCGGATCGAAGCCGCTCAAAAGGTAAACGGCTGCCAGCCCCAGCAACCCTGTGACCAGCAGGTAATACAGCGTAGGGATGATCGTCTTGCGGAGCACGCTGCCTTCCTGACCGAAAATTCCAACGGCGGCGGAGGCGGCGACGATGTTGTGGATGGCGATCATGTTTCCGGCGGCCGCCCCCACGGCTTGAAGGGCCACGATCCACACCCCTGAAAGGGCCAGTCGCTCCGCCACCCC
>DATKAT010000183.1:0-10542 GCA_035514675.1 Acidobacteriota bacterium
GACCCGGTCCCATCCGTTGCGTTTTCTAGCTCCAGAGCACGGCGCAGGAGACGACCTCCACCTGGGAACGCGAAAGCGGCACTTCGTAGCTTTCGACCCTGGCCGCGAGCGCTTCGAATCTCAGATTCAAGCGGTTGAACCACTCGACGAATTCGCCCTTCACGGCCTCAAGCCTCTCCTGAAACTCAACTGGAATTTCCGCCTTCCAGTTCAGGTCGTGAGGCTGCAGAAAGGCAAAGTCGTCGCGCAGGAAGCACCGACTGAAGTCGTCTCGAATCAAAGAGAAAAGACCGGCCGCCCGGGTCTTCTGGCGGTCTCTCTGGGCGGGCTCCCAATCATCCGACTCCAGCGACTCAAGCAGTTTCTGCTCGATCTCCAGGAACCGGTGCAGAAAGATTTCCCGCTGTTTCTGCACTTCCAGATTTCGCTCTTGGAGAAGTCCGTCGCGACACCTTTGCAGGAACTCTTCGCGGGATTCCGAAGAATGACCGTACAGGCCGAGTAGGGAATGCTTCCAGATCCGAGGGCGGTACGATTCTACGACGTAAGTGATGACGGTGTCCTCGGCCGATTCCGGCCATCGAAGTCGCCGGGGGGGATCGCACTCTTCGAGTTGGGCGTTCTGCAGATTCTCGACCATGTCCTGCGGCCACTTCAGTTCGGGATCGTCCAGCCAGGGGCCGGCGAAGAGGGCGGTTTCCGAGCCCGAAAAGCCCGAACGCACGTCGAACAAATCGATTCTGACTTCACAGAGAAGGCCGGGTTGGGAGGGAATCCCCTCGCCCGGTCGACGGTAATGCTTCAACGGTTGCCTCCCCAGGCAAGGGGATTATAGCAGGGGTCAGGGGAAGATCCAATCGCCTCGACGCCGGCCGATCCGCAATGAAGGAATTCCTCCGGAGCGGGTCAGTTCCGCAACTGCTTCTTCAGCTCCTCTCTTCCGTAGAACAGCCTGGACTTGATGGTTCCTTCCGCCACGTCGAGCATCTCGGCTATTTCTCGAATGGTGTGGCCCTCAATGTCGTGCATGCGGACGACCGCTTCGTGCTTGCCGCTAAGCCGGGACAGGGCCGCGTAGACTCGATCGGCCACTTCCTCTCGATAGGTTTCCCGGAACGGCGAACTTGCGCCCGAGTTCTCCAGACCGATCATCTCGCTGACGTCGGGTTCGACCCGATTGGCATGTCTTTTGTTCTTTCGGAGGATCTCCAGGCAGACGTTGATGGTGATCCGATTGATCCAGGTTGCCAGCTTGGCTTCTCCGCGGAAGGTGTCTGCCGCTCGATGAATATTGATCATCGTTTCCTGAAGGGCGTCTTTGGCGGACTCCTCTTCCTTTAGAATGCGAAACGCTGTGCGCAGAATCCGGTCTTTAAAATGTTCGTACAGATGCCGAAAAGCGCCCTCGTCCTCTGAGCGCAGCCCTTCGACAAGCGTTGATTCGGAGCCTGAAATTCCTGCTACGTAAGTGGCCATTGCGCCTTTCTCCTGAGCGATTCCACCTCAAACTCTTCTCACTGCAATGACTTTTGTTAGCAAGAGGCGTGCCATAACCCATAAACTTCGATTTCGCAGGAGTTTCCGTGATTTTCGGTTGTTTGCGATCCGTAAACTGTTTTTACGCTCCCGCTCGATTCGAAGTGGGCGATCCGATGAAATCGGCGGCGCCGTTTCGATTCCGTGGGTGTAAAACTATTTTACGGATTAGGTAAATTAATTTTACATTCAGGAGTTCAACGACCCGGGTTCGTACTGTTTGAGTTTGGCGATGACGGTCTGGCGGGTAATCCCAAGAGTTTTAGCGGCCTGGGTCTTGTTGTTCTGACAGTTTTCCAGGGCGTCCAGAATCAGTTTCTTCTCCAGCCTGGCCACTGCCTCTTTCAGCGACCCCGTCCGGCCGACGTCGGCGTCGTCTTGATGGCGGATTCGTTCGGCCAGCAGTTGGGCGTCGATCCAACCGCCGGCGTCGCAAAGGATGACCAGCCGCTCGATCTCGTTTTCCAGCTCCCGGACGTTTCCGGGCCAGGCGTGGGACTCCAGCAGTCGCATTGCGTTTTCGGTGATTCCGGAAATCCGCTTATTGATCCGCCCGCAGCATTTTTCCAGAAAGAACTCGACCAGCAGCCGGACGTCTTCGGGACGGGTGCGCAGCGGAGGCACGTGGACGGAAAAGACGTTCAACCGGAAGAAGAGGTCCTGCCGAAAGGCTCCGTTTTCGACCATGCTGCGGAGGTTCTGATTTGTGGAGGCCACGACGCGAACGTTTACGCAGATCGGCTTTTCGGCTCCGACCGGGAGAATTTCCTGCTGTTGCAGAACTCTCAGCAGCTTGACCTGCATTTCCAGAGGCGTTTCGCCGATCTCATCCAGGAAAAGCGTGCCGCCGTCGGCCATTTCAAAAAAACCCTTACGGTCCTCGCGCGCGCCCGTAAACGCCCCTTTGCGGTGGCCGAAAAAAGCGCTCTCGACCAGATCGGCCGGCACGGCGCCGCAGTTGACCGGCACGAAGGAAGCGCCGCTGCGAGGACTTTGGCGGTGGATGTACCTGGCCAGCAGCTCTTTTCCGGTCCCTGTTTCCCCCTGCACCAGGACGGTCGAATCGGTTTCCACGACTCGGTCGATGAGGCGGATCAGCTCCTCCATGGAGCGACTGCGGTAGACCAGTCTCCCAGGGTCCCCTTTCAGGACTTCGACTTCCTGGCGCAGTTGCCGGTTTTCCCGGGCCAGCTGTCGGTTGGCTTCGGCCAGTTCGTCGGCCAGGCGCTGATTCTCTCGACGCAGATCCCAGTTTTCCAGCTCCCTTCGGATCATCTCCTTCAATGAAAAGGGGTCCCACGGCTTGGTGATGTAACGGTGTACGTGGCCTTCATTGATGGCGTCCATCAGGTCTTCGACCTCGGTGTAGCCGGTCAAGATCACCCGTACGCTGTCGGGAGACAGTTTCAGCGAGCGCTTCAGCAGTTCGACGCCGACCATCCCGGGCATTTTCTGATCCGTAACGATGGCGGTAACGGGACCTTGACGAAGCTTTTTCAGCGCCTCTTCCCCGCTGCCGGCCTCAATGACCCTGTATTCGTCGATGAAGGTGCGCTTGAGCTTCTGCAAGTTCGCCGGTTCGTCGTCAACGATCAAAATGGAATGCTTCTGACTCATAAGCTCACCGGCAAGCGAACCCGAAAGGTGGCGCCTCGCCCTTTTTCGCTTTCCACCTCGATGACGCCCTGATGCTGCTCCACGATAGCGTAGCTGATACTGAGTCCCAGACCGGTTCCCTTTCCCACCGGTTTTGTAGTGAAGAACGGCTCGAAGATTCGATCCAGGTCCTTTTGCTCGATCCCGACGCCGTCGTCGCTGATCTCTACGACCGCCAAATCGTTCTCGCGTCGCGTCCGGATCGTGATGACTCCGCTGTCGGGAATCGCCTGACATGCGTTCGACAAAAGGTTCATAAACACTTGGCTCAGCCTCCCCGGATGGCATTTGAGTTTGGGGAGGGACGCGTAATCCTTCCGAATCTCGATGCGATCCCGGTATTCGTTCTGCAGAAGGTTCAGCGCCAGTTCGATCGATTCGTGGATGTCGGCCTTCTTCAGCTCCTCGGACTCCAACCGGGAGAAGGATCGGAGGTCGCCGATGATATCGTGGATGCGACGGGCGCCTTCTTCAAAATTTGCGATCAGCGTCCGCAGATCCTCCAGGGTGAATTCGTAGTGAATCTCCTTTTTCAGCTCGGCGATCCGCTTGCCGGCTTCCCCGTCTGGGGGAAGGCTCCGGTCGTAGAGCTGTACGAGCCTCTCGAGGCGCTCAATGTAAGTTCTTAAGAATTCAGTATTTCCATAAATGAAGTTCAGCGGGTTTTTAATCTCGTGGGCGATTCCCGCCACCAGCTGACCGAGGGAGGCCATCTTCTCGCTCTGAATGAGCTGAAACTGGGCATCCTTCAGCGACTCGTAGGCCTGCTCGACTTCTCGGCGCTTTTCGTCCAGCTCGCGCGTCCGCTCTTTCACCTTGATCTCCAGGCTGCGGTTCAACTCGATCAGTTGCCGGCTCCGCTCCTCCAGCGAGGCGGCCATTTCGTTGAAGCTGGTGGCCAGCTCGCCGATTTCGTCGCGGCCGAAGACCTGGACTCGCTGACTGAAATTTCCGGCGGAAATCTCCTTCGCGCCGAGCGTCAGCTTTTTTAATGGATTCGTCACTCCTCTGGCCGCCGTATAGCCCAGCAGCACGGCCAGAACCACGGACAGAGAGGACGTCCACAGCAGGATGGTTCGCAGATCCTGCACCGGCGCAAAGATCTCTTCGTCGTTGATGCCGACTCCGCAAACCCATTGGAAATACTCATGATGGACCGGCGCCAGTCCGCTGATCTTGGGCGTCCCCGGGGGATACTCGTACTGGTGATACGGCGCGCCGGAGACGACGGCGCGATGCAGACTTCCGAGTCCATGGTCCTCCACCAGTCGCGTGGTGTAGTTGTTTCTCACTTCGGTGGAGTCGAGGCTGCTGAGCGAAGAGTAATTCCGATTCCGCCGATACTTGTGACCGATGATCGTGTTGTGGTCGTTGCCGAATAGGAATGCGTACCCGGTGGCGATCGATCGCTCTTCGAAATCATCCTCCAGCTTGTCGAGAATCTCCTGAATGAACTGCCAATTCATCAGAGCCAGGACGCCTCCGATGACGACGTCGCGCTCATCCAGCACGGGCGCAGCAAATCCGATGGAGTACTGCCGGGCGATATCCTCGCTTGCATAAGGATGCAATCGATTGACCAGGGGGGAACGATGCCAGTCGACGTAGCCGAATCGCCGGGCCCGGACCTGTTGCAGCCAGTTGGAGTTTTCAGGCGTATACTGCAGCAGATTCTGCCCGATCATCTCGTCCAGGAGGAACTGGTCCAGCGATTCGATCAGGTCCGGGCGGCTGTTCCGGTTCAGGCTGTTCATCGCCACCAGTCGTCCGTTGATGTCAAAAAGGGCGATGACGTCGTAAACGTCGTGAACGATCAGGAGCTTGTTCAGCAGCAATTGGGGGGGCTCGCCGCTCCGCCCCTCCAGGTAATCACTGAATTCCCCGAACAGCGTCATCGACACCGTTTCCTCCTTTTTCTCCAGCAGGGTCAATTGCACCGTGTCGGCGATGTCCTTGGTGATCTGTTGGATGTATAGGACGATCCGGTCTTCGGTGATTCTTTCCTTGGCGATGTAGTAGGAAAAGATCGAGATTCCAATCAAGGGGACGAGGCATAGAGGCAAAATGAAGAGGACGATTTTATGACGGAGGCTTCGCATAACCGTTAAATATCGTTACGGTTTCGGCGGAAAAACTCTTAACAACTTTAAAAAATGATAACTCAGGGGAGGGGTTGAAGGCAAGGAATCGCCGCGCCACCGGCAAAGGCTCTCAGTCGTCGGATCAATAGGCGGCCAGGTAAGTCTGCACTTCCCAGGGGTGGATTTGGGCGATGTAGCTGTTCCACTCCTGTCGTTTGGCTTCCAGAAAACTTCTGTAAATGTGTTTTCCGAGGGCCTCTTGAATCACCTTGTCCTTTCGCAATTGGAGCAGCGCCTGATTCAAGCTGGAGGGGAGGTCGGCGATTTTGTGGCGGCGGCGCTCTCGAACGCTCATTCGATAGATGTTCTTGTTGACGGGAGGGGGCGGCTCCAGCTCGTTTTCGATGCCGTCCAGCCCTGCCTGCAGCATCACGGACAAAGCCAGATAGGGATTGCAACTGGGATCGGGCATGCGCAGCTCGCAACGGGTCCCTTCGCCGCGCCGGGCGGGCACGCGCACCAGCGGACTGCGGTTTCTCTCCGACCAGGCAACGTTGGTAGGCGCCTCGTATCCGGGAACCAGACGTTTGTAGGAATTGATCAGAGGGTTGGTCACGGCGCAAAAGCCGCGAGCGTGCTTGAGGAGTCCGGCGATATAGAATCGAGCCAGGCTGCTGAGCTGACCCTCCCCGTCCGGGTCGAAGAACGCGTTTTCGCCGTTTCGGAACAGCGACTGGTGGGTGTGCATCCCGGAACCGTTGATGCCGTAGATCGGCTTGGGCATAAAGGTGGCGTGCAGGCCGTGATCCTGCGCCACTTTCCTGACGATCAGCTTGAAGGTTGCGACATTGTCGGCAGTGGTCAGGGCCTCCTCGTATTTGAAGTCGATTTCGTGCTGTCCCGGTGCCACCTCGTGATGGGCGGCCTCCACTTCGAATCCCATGGCTTCCAGCACGTTGACGATGTCGCGTCGGGCCTCTTCCCCGCGATCGACCGGCGTCAGATCGAAGTAGCCGGCGGAATCATGCGTAACGGTGGTAGGCGCCCCTTCCTGATCCTGCAAGAACAGAAAGAACTCGGCTTCAATCCCGGCCTGCATCTGGAAGCCCAGGGCTCGGGCCTTCTCCAGAACGGCCTTTAAACGAGTCCGGGGGCAGCCGTCGAAGGACTTTCCGTCCGGGTGAACGACGTCGCAAATCAGCCGGGCCACGCGACCTCTGGGCATCTGCTCGAACGGAAAGATGCGAAAGGTATTGGAATCCGGATGCAACAGCATGTCGGATTCTTCGATGCGCGAGAACCCTTCGATCGACGACCCGTCAAACATGATCTGACCGGAGAGCGCCTTTTCGAACTGCTGCTCAGGAATCTCGACGTTCTTGTTAAAGCCCAGGATGTCTGTAAACTGAAGGCGCAGGAACCGCACTTTCTCTTCTCGGCATATTTTCAATACTTCCGACTCGGTCATGCTTCGGTCGACTCCCGGTTTAATTGCACTGAAACGCCGGATCAGGATCGGCGCCCTCTCTGCTCGGCCAGCCCCTCGCAAGGGTTGCGCCTCAGCGGAGCGTTCAAACGCTCGTGCTGCAGCAGCCCGCGTCTGCTCCCGGCCCGCCCGCTCTGCAGGGATTCATCGATCGCCCTTCGCTCAGAAAACCGCCCTTCTGAAAGTGAGGCGATCGATCCACGGCCGGTCCGGCTGAAAGCCGATGCCGGGCCCCTCCGGCGGGACGATGGTTCCGGACTGGCTCACTTCGACAGCCGGTTGAATCACGTCCCGCTCATAGTAACGTTTACTGGCGGAAACATCACCCGGAATGCTGAAGTTTTCCAGCGTGGAGAGCGCGATGTTGTGGGCGCGTCCGATTCCGGTTTCCAGCATCCCTCCGCACCAGACCGGGATGCCGTTTCGCGCGCACAGGTCGTGCACTCTCCTGGCCTCCGCGAGGCCGCCCACTCGTCCCATTTTTATATTGACGATTCGGCAGGATCCCCACTCAATGGCGGCTTGAGCGTCCCGCGCGTGTCGAATCGACTCATCCAGGCAGATGGGGGTGCGGATCAGTTCCTGCAGCCGTCGATGTTCGAACAGGTCGTCGTGGGCCAGCGGCTGTTCGATCATCAAGAGGCGGAAGGAATCGAGTTCCTTCAAGCGTTCCGCGTCTTTCAGCGTGTACGCCGAATTGGCGTCGACCATCAGGGGGATTTCAGGGAACTTCTCTCGGACCGCGCGAACCATCTCGACATCCCATCCCGGTTTGATCTTCAGCTTGATCTTGCGATAGCCGGCCTGCGCCTCCGCTTCGATTTTTTCAAGCAATTGCGGCAGGCTGTCCTGAATGCCGACGGATACGCCGCAGGGGATCTCGCTCCGGGTCCCGCCCAGATGCTTCCACAGAGGAATCTGAAGCGCTCTTGCCTCAAGGTCCCAGAGCGCCGACTCCAGAGCGGCCTTGGCCATTCGGTGGCCCCGCACTTTCTGGAAAGCGACCGGAAGGTCGCGGGGGCCCGACAGGTCCCGTCCAGACAGAGCAGGCGCCAGATAATCGCATAGCACGGGCCAGGCCGTGGCAACGCACTCCGCGCTGTAAAACGGCCCTTCCCCTGCGACGCACTCGCCCCAGCCGGAGATTCCTCCGCTGAACACTTCCGCAAGGATGACCTGTCGCAGCGTGGTTCTTCCGAAGCTGGTTTCGAAGAAATGGACCAAGGGCAATCGAATCTCGCGAATCTCGACGCGCTCGATTTTCACAATGGCCGCTCCAGGTAGTAAAAGGATCGCAGTCCCGAGGATACGGCGCGGTCCCGTTTCAACCGGAGGCGCCGCACGACGAATCCGCGATTCAAATAGTGCATGAAGGCGCTGCGAGTCGCCGTTCTCCACTGCCGGGCGATCTCGGGCGCGAGCTGCTTGAGGTTTTGAATATCGGAGGGGATTTCCACCAGCGCGGGCCCGGGCAGATCCAGCTCGGGCGTTTGCGGACGAGGCAATCCGTCCGCTTCCAGGCGGGAGGCCAGGGCGCTTTGGACATCTTCGGGCGTGGGCGGCGGTGATTCGATTGCCGCACGAGGAGCGGCGGTCACCTTCCATTCGGCCAGGAATCGATCCGTCCCCAGGCCACTGTGCAACGGGCTTCCAGTCGACTCGCCGTACAGGTTGCAGTAGTATCGGCGGACCGCGGCGCCTAGTCGATTCAGGTTCAGGTAGGCGTTTTTCGATTCAAGGGGTTCGAAAGTCCAAGTGATCAGGGGGATGCGGTTTTGCAGCGCTCGCCGGTATTGCCCCCGTTTCAGGGCGCGGGCGACTCCCTGATTTCGAAATGCCGGCAAAACCGCAAGCAGGTGGGAGTGCTCGATCCGGACCGGCCCGGCTTCAGCGGGGACCCCGAAGACGAACCCGATGATCCTTCCGCTTTCATTCGCTGCTCCCAGCAGCGTACCCCCGTGTTTCTGGCTCGTGGCGAGCATGGGCGCCGAAACGATCTCCGCATCGCCGAAGCTCCAGACGCTCCGCTGGATGGCTTCGCATTGCAGGCGATCGTCGTGACGGTCCAGTTCGCGAATGGAAAATTCTATCGATCTTTGCCCCATCCTCCTCCGCCCGGAGTCTCGATGACCAGAGCGTCTCCTTTCGCCAGAACCATGGATTCCTTGCCTCGCAGCCGCTTTCGCCGCCCCCCGGCCGGCAGCAGGGAGTTGAGGCCCTTTTTCCCTTCGCCTCCTCCGGCAAGGCCGTATGGAGCGTGCTTTCGGCGTTCCGAGAGGACCGTAACATGGCAATCGGTCATGACTTCGAGGCTGCGGACGATGCCGTCTCCGCCTCGATGCTTGCCCCTGCCTCCCGACTGAGTCCGCAGCCGATATTCGCGAACGCGAATGGGAAACGACTGTTCCAGAGCTTCAATGGGCGTGTTCAGCGAGTTGGTCATGTGGGTGTGGATCCCGCTGTCTCCGTGGCTGCGGGGGCCCGCGCCCATCCCTCCGCCGATCGTTTCATAATACGTGAAGGGATTTCCGGAGGCCGGATGCCTTCCGCCGATTGAAAGGTTGTTCATGGTGCCGCTGCTGGCGGCTGGAATCCGGTCGGGAAGGGCGTCGGAAAGGGCCCTCAAGAGCACGTCGACAATCCGCTGGGAAGTCTCGACGTTGCCTCCGGCGGTGGCAGCCGGAAAAGCGGCGTTAACGACGCTTCCCGGGGGGGCCGTGATTTGGACGGCGGCCATCAGTCCTGCGCTCGCCGGAGCCTCTTCGGGCGCAAGGCACTTGAGAACGTAGTAGACGGCCGAGACGGTAATGGCGTACACGGCGTTCAGACAGCCCGCCACCTGAGGGTCGGATCCTCGAAAATCGATTTTCATTTCCTCGCCACGGATTTCCAGTGCAACGCGGATTCTGACGGACCGCCCGCCAGGAGAAGCGTCGATCCCGTCGTCGTCCAGATACTCCTCGGCCTGATACTTGCCGTCCGGGATGGCGGCGATGATCCTTCTCATGGTTCTGTCGGCGTAGGCATGCAGTTCTTGAATCGCGGCGAAGACCTCATCGACGCCGTTTTTGGACACCAGTTCGATCAATCGCTTCTGGCCGATCCGGATGGCGCCCACTTGCGCCGCCAGGTCCCCCTCCCGTTCCACAGGAGTTCTCAAATTGTTCAGAAAGAACTGAAGAATTCCACGGTTGAGCCGCCCGGCTTCGTACAGCTTCACAGGAGGAATCCGCACCCCTTCCTGAAATACGTCGGCGCTGAGAGGCATCGATCCGGGCGACATTCCGCCGACGTCTGAATGGTGGGCGCGGGCTGCCGTGAAAAACCTCGGCTCCTGGTCATCCGGACCGGTGAAGACCGGAGAAATCAAGGTGATGTCCGGCAGGTGGCTCCCTCCCGCAAAGGGGTCGTTCAAGAACACGATATCTCCCGGTTCGAAATCCAATTGCTCCAAAGCCGCCTGCACGGATAGCGGCATCGATCCGAGGTGGACGGGCATGTGATCGCCCATTGCAATGACTCGGCCCCGGCCGTCAAACAGGGCGCATGAGTAGTCTCTCCGCTCCTTGATGTTGGGAGAGTAGGCGCTTCGCTTCAGAACGGTGCCCATTTCCTCTGCGATCGAGGTGAACAGGTTTCGATAAATCTCAATCTGTACCGGGTGCAGCTCCGCCATCGCAACAGCATACCAAAAGCCGGTTGAGACAAGGAGTCGTTTTCAGGGGCGAAGGCGCGCGTCCGCTGCGAGGCGCGTCGCGCGATTCGCGCGGGCAGGCGGCGCAG
>DATKAT010000184.1:0-4828 GCA_035514675.1 Acidobacteriota bacterium
TGCCCGAATCGATCTCGACCTCGATGCCGCGCCATTTCCCCTGACGAAAGCGGACGACGCTCAGGGTGCAGCGGGTGACGTGGCCCAGCAGGATGGCCAGCCAGATATCGGCGGGACGGAGGCCCCGCAAGGCCTCGAGAACGGCGCACATACCCAGCGGCACAATGATCTGCGAGACGATGGAAATGTACAGCGGGCTTCGGGTGTCGCCGGTGCCCTGCAGGCCGCCCGTGTAGGTCAGGGCTACCGAGATGAACAGCCCGGACACGCTCAGATAGCGTAAAAGCTGGACCCCCAGATCCGTGACCGCCGGATCGTCGACGCCGAAAACGCCCAACAGCAGCCGAGGAGCGGCGAGGAAGAGCGCGCCCACCGCGATCGCCACGCCCAGGCCGATCCAGGCCGCGGCGCGGACGCCTTCGACGGTGCGCTCCGGCCGGCCGGCGCCCAGATTTTGACCCGCCACGGTGGCGGCGGCGCCCATCAGGCCGACCGAAGTCCAGGTGATCAGAGAGAACAGCTGCGTGTAGCTGATCGTGTAGGCGGCCTGGGCCTCGGCGCTCAGTTCCAGCGAGCCCACGAATCGCAGCAGCAGGACGCCCCCCACATTCATGGCGATGCCCTGTATTCCGGCCGGAAGGCCGAAGCGAAACAGCGCCCGGATGATCGAAAGGTCGGGACGCCAGGACATGGAGCGGCGGAAAGCCACCACCAGCCGGTCGGTGAACAGCAGGGCGATCGCCCCGAAACTCACGACCGCACCGGCGATGACCGTGCCCATGGCCGCTCCGGCCGTGCCGAAGGAGGGGATCGGTCCCAGGCCGCGGATCAGGATGACGTTCAGGACGAGGTTCAGAATCGTCAAGGCCACACCCAGGCGCATCGGGGTCCGCGCGTCTCCAGCCGCCCGCAGGGCGCCGGCCAGCATGAAGAACAGCATCATCCCGAAGCTGAACAGGAACATGATGCGCAGATACGGCAGGGCTTCGGCTCTGACCGCTTCGGTTGCGTTGACCATTCCGAGCAGCGAAGGGCTCAGAAAGTACCCCAGCGGGGCCATGACGCCCAGAGACAGAACGGCCGCCGTCAGAAATGCCTGGTAGACGGTCCGGTTCACCTTGTCGGGTTGGTCGGCGCCGGCGAATCGCGCCACCAGCACTCCCATCCCCGTAAACAGCGAGGTGATGAAGACGACCACCACCAGAAAGATCTGCCACGACACGCCAATGGCGGCGTTGGCGGCGAAGCCGACGAAATGCCCCACCATGGCGTGATCGACGATCCCTTGCAGGCCCCCGGCGGCGTTCAAAATCATGGTGGGCCAGGCCAGGCGCCACACCGCACGCAGGATCGGTCCTTCGATGATGGACCGGTCAAACGGCTTTCGGGAGGTCGACGCCACGGACATGGACCCAGAGTGTACGCTCTGCGCCGGCCGCTCGCCAACCGGCTGTTCGCGAGCCCCCGGCAATTGAGCAGGCGTCACTGGTCGGCGTAACCCTGATCCCAGGAACGCTCTGCGTCGTGGTTGCGCAGATCCAAGCCGCAAATCACCCACGCCTTCAGGGGGAACAATACATTGAGCCAGCCTGCGTGGACCTCGTTCCAGTCCTCGGGTCCGACGCCTTCATGGGTGAGCAGCAGATCGGTCCCGCCCTTGCCGTCCGCGGCCAGCTCGAACCGCGCAGGACCGCCGATGTAGTCGATCGAAAACACATGCGGCGGCCGCCGTTCCAGAACTTTGCTCCTGTAAGCGTAGCCGTTGATGAACTCGAACGCGATGTGTCCGTCCGCCTCGACTGCAGCCTCCGCCCAGAACGAGGCGCGCCCCCGGTCGGAGTCGAGGGCCGCATACACTTCCTCCGGGGGGACTGGAAAGTGCATCCGCCATCGGATGGGACCTCCGATTCGATCTCCTTTCATTCCCTCCTCCGATTCGGACTGCGAGAACGCGCAGTCATTCTCGCAGGCGGCTTTAGCCGGAAACCGGGGGTAAATCCGCTTTGGGTCGAATCAGCTCCTGGAATTCAGGCTCCTCTCGCAAGCAGGTCAAATCGGGGTCTCGGGAAGCCCAGTCCGGATTGAGGTATCCGATGTCCCTGGAGCGGCGGAGCAACTTGAGAGCCTCAGCCTTTTCACCCATCAGGGCGTACGTGCAGGCGGCATTGTAGAGTATGGCCGCGTCGTCGGGGCGCAGCGTCACCGCCTGCTGCAGTTCGGCGACTGCGTTGTCGACCTCTCCCATGGAGGCCAACCTGCCGGCCAGCAGGATCCTGGCCCGACCGTCCTCCGGCACCAGTTCGAGGTGCTGTTTCATCACTTCGACCTGCTTGCGGCGCAGCCAGTTCACCATTTCTTCATCGCCGAGCCGCTCGCAGGAGAGTTCATAGGGAATGTAGGTGTTGTAGTCGTCTCCCGCCGATTCGACGGCCAGTTTTGCAATAGCCCGCGCCTCCTCAAACTGGCTGGTGGAGAAATAGCACTGGCCCAGACACCAGTATCCGCCTTCAACATCCGGTTGCCGCTCCACCGCCTTTTTGACGAACTCAGCCGCCTCTTCGTACTGATGCCCGATGTAGAGGATGCGGGCTCGCGCCACCAGCGCGGAAGGGAGTTCCGGCTGCAGCGCCAGCGCTCGGTCGCAGGCGGCCTGGGCTTCGGCGACGTAGCTGGGATCGCCGCGGGCATGCCATTCCTGAAACAAAGTCAGCACTCGCGCCAGGCCGGCGTGCGCCGCAGCGAACTTGGGGTCTAGGTTGATGGCTCGCCCGTAGAGCTGGATGGCGACTTCCAGATCGGCCCGGGTGACGCGGCGGCCGTAAGAACGCGCCCGCAGGTAGAGGTCGTAGGCTAGCGGACTCTCGGTCGGCTTTTTTTCGATCGCCTTCAGTTCTTGCGGCGTCAGCGTGATGCGCAGCGCGTCCGCCAGCTTGCCGGCGATCTCGTCCTGCACTTCGAACACGTCCGCCATTTCCCGGTCGTAGCGTTCGCTCCAGACCGGAAAGCCGGTGCGCGCGTCCACGAGCTGCGCCGTAATGCGCAGCCGGTTTCCCGCCCGGCGAATGCTGCCTGCCAGGACGTAGCGGGCATTGAGCTCCTGCCCGACCTCCTTGGCCGTTACCGGCTTATCTCGGAATACCATCACGGTGGGACGGGGGAACACGCGAAGCCCCTTGATCTTTGACAGCTCGGTGATGATGTCCTCGGTCATCCCGTCGCGCAGATATTCGTCCTCTTTCAGTCCGCTGAGGTTTTCAAAGTACAGGACCGCCACCGACTTGCTCGTGTCGAGTGCGGAAGGGCGTGCGGCAGCGGCCGGACGATCGCCGGAATCGAGGTCGCGCTTGAGGCGCATCAGATCCGCCTTCAGGTCGCCCGCCCTCTGGTAGCGAAGATCCCGGTCCTTCTCGAGCGCCTTTCCGATGACGCGCTGCAACTCCGGCGGCAATGCCGGATTGTATCGCACGGCCGGGACCGGCTCCTTGTTTAAAATGGCGTCGAAAACCACTGCGGAAGTGTCTCCCTGGAATGGGAGAACGCCGGTGGCCATCTGATAAAGAACGGCGCCGAACGAAAACAGGTCGGTTCGGGCGTCGGTGGCCTGACCGCGCGCCTGCTCCGGAGACATGTAGGACACCGTACCCATCGCCGTCCCGGGAAGCGTCAGGTTGTGCAGCTCGATCGCCGTCTCGCTGTCGTCGGCGAAATCCGGTCTTTCAATTTCCAGCTTGGCCAGGCCGAAATCCAGGACCTTGGCCTGACCGCGGTCGGTCACGTAAATATTGCCGGGCTTGATGTCGCGATGCACGATGCCCTTGGCGTGAGCGCACTCCAATGCATCGGAGATCTGGATGCCCAGCTTCAGCAGTTGGTCGGTGGGAAACGGCTTTTCAGGGATGAGCGCGGAAAGGGGCTTGCCTTCCAGCAGTTCCATCGCAATGAAAACCTGCTCCTGATGCTCCTCGATGGAGTAGATGGTGCAAATGTTGGGATGGCTCAACGAGCTGGCAGCGCGGGCTTCACGCTCGAAACGCTGCGAAGCCTGGGTGTCGCTGGCCAGACCGGGGGGCAGAAATTTCAGGGCCACTCGCCGGCCCAGACGCGTGTCCTCCGCTTCATACACGACGCCCATGCCGCCGGTTCCGAGGTTTCCCAGCACCTTGTAATGCGCGATTGTCGAGCCTACCACGACATCATATGCTTTCCAGCGCAAAGCCGAAATGGCGCTGCGAATTGCAAGGTATCAAGGCCCGCCTAAAAGAGCAAGGCCCTCGCATCGTTCTCGGGGGCCCGCCGCGAGTGCGTCGAGCATTCGGCGCGAACCTGATTTGAGCCCGGGCAACCGGGCGGCGCAACCGTTCCGCTGAAAGCACCCCCAACCGACGACGCCTTGAAACCCGCGCCTTCAAAAAACCGCGGCGGCCCAATTGTCGGAGCGCGAGCCTTGCGAGCGATGCCAAAGCGGCTCATTCGGAAAATGCTGCGCTCTCGTACAACTGCGGACGCCGACCTTCTCCCCGCGCTCTCCCAAGCCCGGCTCCCATCCGGAACCGGTCATTGAAATGCGCACAGGAGTCCGTCTACTATTAAACGAAGGGACTGTCCCTTCGACCGCCGGAGAATAGTTGCAATGAAAGAGCCGGTTCACCTGAAAGTCAACGGAAGGATGGAGAAGATCTCGACCGACCCAAGCCGTTCGCTGCTGGAGGCGCTTCGGGAGGATCTGGGACTGACCGGAACCAAATATGGCTGCGGCGAGGCTCAGTGCCGCGCCTGCACGGTGCTCCTCGAGGGTCGTCCCGTGACTTCCTGTCTGACGCCGGTTTCG
>DATKAT010000185.1:0-5178 GCA_035514675.1 Acidobacteriota bacterium
CACGTTCAGTATCGGAAGGGGAAAGACCCTCTGAAGGCGGCCATTGACGGCGCCTCTGAAATGATCGTTCCGGTGACTTTCGGCGTGTGCACCACGCTGGCCGCCTTCTTGCCCCTGCTGGCGGTGCCCGGGGTCATTGGAAAGATGTTCCAGGTCGTTCCGCTGGTGGTGATTCCGACGTTGATTTTCTCGCTGATCGAGGTCTTCTTCATTCTGCCGGCCCACCTGTCGCATCGGGGCGAGTCGAAATACGAGGACGCGAAAGGTCCGGTGAATCGGTTTTTCCGCTTTTTCGAGAGCGGATTCGACAAGGCAAACCAGCGCCTGTATCAGCCCGTCTTGCGGCTCTGCCTGAGTTGGCGCTACGTTTCATTGAGCGCGGGCCTCATGATCCTCCTGCTGGTCTTCGGTCTGGTGGGGGGCGGGAGAATTTCATTCACCTTCTTTCCCGAAGTGGAGGCGGACAACGTGCTTGCGGTTCTGAAAATGCCGTTGGGGACGCCGGCGCAGGAGACGGCCCGGGTCGTGGCCCGGCTGGAAGCGGCGGCCGAAGAGGTTCGGCAGGAATTCGACTCCAAACGCGGACCCGCTCAACCGAGCGTTTACCGACACATCCTTTCGACGATCGGCAGCCAGCCCACGGTTGCGGATTCCGGGCCCGGCGGCAGCGACCCCACCGCCAATCCGGGTGGCGGCCATCTCGCCGAAATCAACATCGAACTGGCTTCCTCACAATACCGCCAATTTCCCAGCGAGGCGGTTGCTGAGCGCTGGCGGGAACTGGCCGGGCCGGTGCCGGGCGCGACGGAATTGCGATTCACTTCTGCGCTGTTTACGGCAGGCGATCCGATCAACATTCAGTTGGTGGGCCCGGATGTTGAGCGCCTGCGTCAAGCGGCCGAGCGACTGAAGGAACTGGTGCAGCGCTACCCCGGCGTTTTCGACGCAGCTCATTCCTTTCAGGCGGGAAAACAGGAGATCCGCTTGAATACGACGGAAAAGGCCCAGCAGTTGGGGATCTCCGAGTTGGACCTGGCCCGCCAGGTTCGGCAGGCCTTTCATGGAGAAGAAGCCCAGCGCGTGCAGCGGGGAAAAGACGACGTGAAAGTCATGGTTCGCTATCCGAAAGAAAACCGACGCTCGATCGGCGAACTGGAGAACATGAGAATCCGGTTGAGCGAAGGCAGGGAAATCCCCTTTTCGACGGTCGCGCAAGCGGAGTTCGGCACCGGATTCTCCTCCATCCGGCGAGTCGACCGAAGAAGAGCCGTCAACCTGACTGCCAACGTGGACACCGCGCGGGTTACTGCCAACCAGATACTGACTGAAGTGGAAGCCAATGACCTGCCCTTGCTGATGGAGGAGTTTCCGGAGATCCGATATTCGCTGGAGGGCGAGCAGCGGGAGCAGAGGGAAACCTTGCAGGCCCTGGGCCGCGGACTTGTTCTGGCGCTCCTATTGATATTTGCGCTTATGGCCGTTCCGCTCAGGTCCTACTTTCAGCCGTTGCTGATCATGACGGCAATCCCTTTCGGATGCGTCGGAGCCGTCCTCGGACACCTGCACATGGGACATGATCTGTCGATTCTTTCGATGTTCGGGATGGTGGCCCTGGCGGGCGTCGTCGTCAACGCCAACCTGGTCCTGATCGATTACATCAATCGACGCTATCGCGAAGGAGTCCCCCGGAGAAAGGCCGTGCAGGAAGCCGGGGCTGCGCGCTTTCGCCCCGTTCTGCTGACGGCGTTGACGACCTTCGGCGGCCTGACTCCTCTGCTGGCCGAACAGAGTCTGCAGGCGCAGTTCCTCATTCCGATGGCCATCTCGCTCGCCTTCGGAGTGCTGTTTTCAACAGGAGTCTCCCTGCTGCTGGTGCCTGCGCTGTATCTGATCCATGAGGACGTGAGGGAGCTTTTCGCTAAAGCCACCGGAATCCCGCTTCAGGAAGGGACGCCCCCGTTAACCGGCGAGGGATAGCGCCGGCTGCTAGCCCGGATCTTGCACGCGGATCCTGCTGCGGCGCCGGATAGCGGCGCGCCTGCCGCGTTGCCGCTCCTTGGCCTCCTCGACGTACTGCACGAGTACGACTGCGGAGGCCTTCGTCGCGCGCCTTGCATCCACGCCGCTCTCCGACGCCTCGCGACGGACCCGCGTGCAAGATCCGGGCTAACGAAACCGTCCGGGACTTTCCGGCTTGCCGCTTTCCGCGGATGCGGCAAGAGCGTCCAGAACCGCCATGTTGGCGATGGAATCCTCCAGGGAGAGAATCGGTTCGACTTCTCCCAGCGCCGCTCGACTGAAGCGATCGCCCTGCAGCGTGAACTGATCGCAGATGGGAAATTCGACAACCTCCGGCGAGCGATCCGCAGAGGCGTCCTCGTCCAGCAGGATCCGGCAGGGACGGTCGGGAGGCGCATTGAAAGGGACCTCGATTTGCAGGCTCCCATTGGAACCGACGAACTGAATGCCTTGAGCCCGAAACATCTGCGTCCCGACGGTGAAGACGGCGTGCCCGGAGTCGAACTCGAGCACCGCCGAGGCCAGGCGGTCGACTCGAAACTTCGGGTCATCCTCGGAAATCGCGAAAACCCTCTTCGGTTCCGAGCGGAAGGCCCACCGGGAGGCGAAAACCGCATAACAGCCGATGTCCAGCAAGCCTCCTCCGCCAAACTGCCGGACATTTCGAATGTTGGAGGGATCCGGATTGTCATAGCTGAAATGACACTGTATCGACCATAGCCGTCCCAGTCGCCCGGAGTGAATCCATTCCATGGATTGAATCCACTGCGGATGGAACCGAATCATGAACGCCTCCTGAACAAGGACCCCGGTCGGGCGAACCCTTTCGGCCAGTTCCGCCGCCTCGCGCGCAGTCAACGCCAGCGGCTTCTCGCAGAGCACGTGCTTACCCGCTTCCGCAGCTCGAACGCTCCACGGCGCGTGGAGATGGTTGGGCAAAGGATTGTAGACCGCCTCCACCTGCGGATCATCGAGCAGTTCCTCATAGCTCCCGTAAGCGACCGGAATGCCGAGGTCGGCGGCGGCCTTTCGAGCTGCTTTCCCATCCCTCGAGGCAATGGCGGCCACTTCCGTCCGGGTTCCCGCCTGCAAGGCGGGGATCACCTTTTGAATGCCGATGCGGGCCGTGCTCAAAATTCCCCAACGGACTTTTCGCAAGCTCAAGCAACGAACCTTTTCGAGAGATTATCCGTAATCATTTGAGGGAACGTTCGAAGGAAACCGTGATGGGTGACGTTCATTTAGATTAATCCTATGTTAGTTTCAGGTTTCAAGGGCTTGGCGAATTTTGACATGATATTTCTGCGGCGAAGGTCTTCTCGAAAGCGGACGGGCTTGCCGCCGGATGTCGGAGCGACGGGAACCGCTTCGGGGCCCGATGATGGAAGGCGTTTGGCAAGCGTTTCGAGAGTTCAGACGGGCGAGTTGCCGCCAGTCAACGCGCCCCAAGCGGGTGCGTCGCTCTGACAATTGCGCTGCCGAGATCAGCGGGAGGCATAGACGAGGGCCCTTATACTGTTCAACAAAAACTGGTTCGATATTCGCGCGAAGAAACCTGGAATTTGAACTTTGAACTCGGAACTCGGAACTTTTAAGGAGGCTCATCAGACAATGTGGACCTTTATTCTCTGGTGCATCCTTTTCGTTTTATGCTGGCCGTTGGCGATTCTGGCGCTGATTCTCTATCCCATCGTGTGGCTGGTGCTGTTGCCTTTTCGCCTTCTCGGAATCGCGGTGGGGGCGGTGCTGGATTTCATCTGGACCATTCTGACTCTTCCGGCCCGCGTTCTAAAGAAGGCCACGGCGTAATTCGGACCGCGGAACGTGCGATCCGCCGGCCGGTCGGCCACAGCTCCCGCAGGACTGACCTGGGGCCGAGAATCATTCTTCTTCAATCGTTTCCGCTCCCGCCGCTTCCCGCAGATACACCAGGTGCTGGGCGGTCAGGTAACCGAGCGGATTGCCCGCGTCCAGCAGCGGCATGGGGATCCGACGGCCGATCAGCCCCCGCCTTCGCACCACCTCCTGGTAAACCGGCACTTCGTCAAACTCTCCGGACACCCGGGGCCGGACCTCGTCAAAAAACGAAAAGATGTCCGAATGGCAGACGTAGCGGCCGCAGGTGCGTAGGAGCGTCCCGCCAGGTTCGATCTGCAAGGCGCCCTTTTCCTTGCTGTAGAGCCGGCGAATTCGAACCGTCTGGTCGTCAAGTTCGTCATAATCGATCCGACCCGCGTTTCCCCATCGGCCGCTCTCCTGATGCTGCAGCTCGATGACTCCCACGACGTCCTGCCCGCAGGTCTGATACGTCCGCAACAGGGAGGAAAAATTGTATTCCGGCGCCAGAATGACGTTGTCCGGCAGAAGGACCGCAAACGGTTCGTCCTCCAACCACTCGCGACAGCGCTCGATGGCATCGGCAAGTCCCAGAGGTTCAGGCTGGAGAACGGTCCGGAACCGAATTCCGGCGAATTTCCCTTCCTCCTGCCGCATCTCAAAGTACCTTGGAATCAACGTCTTTTCGGGACCGATGACGAGAAACACTTCCCGCAGATCTGCCAAGGCCGCCTCGGCAACAGCGAACTCAATCATCGGGCGCGTGCCGATCGGCAGCAGCTCCTTTGGCACGACGGTGGAAATGGGTTGCATGCGGGTCCCCATTCCTCCAGCCGGTATCACGGCGCGTTCGATCGATTTCACTTCCAAGCCCCGAGTGTAAAGAGCCGATCTTGGAACGTCGAGCGAAGCCCTCCGTTATCTCAATCGTGAAACCCGAAACCTCGAATCTGAAGCGTCCGCCTTCGACCATTGCATTCGGTTGCGGAGTCGGCAAGACTTGTACGGTGCTGCTTTCCCGCAGAGCGCAAGGCCCGGAGCTAATTGACGATCCCGCACGACTGGGGCTCGAAGAGACGCGGCTGTTGCTCGACGAGCTGGAGCGCGTCAACCGTCTGCTGGGCGGAATTTCATCCGTCGGGAAACCGATGCGGCGGATGATCGAAGAGATCTTCCGCAAACGAGAAGGTCCGGTCCGGGTGCTGGACGTCGGATGCGGCTCGGCCGACATCCCGCGATCTCTCCTGAAATGGGCAAGTCGGAAGAAGATCGATCTCCAGGTCATCGCCGTCGACTTCAATGGCCGGATCTGCCGCGTGGCGG
>DATKAT010000186.1:0-12242 GCA_035514675.1 Acidobacteriota bacterium
GGATCCCCGCCGATTCCGAGGCACGTGCTCTGTCCGATGCCCCGGCGGCTCAACTGTCCGACGGCCTCATAGGTCAGGGTGCCGCTCCTGGAGATGACTCCGACCGGTCCCGGTTGATGGATATGCCCGGGCATGATTCCGATTTTGCACTGGCCAGGCGTGATGATTCCCGGGCAGTTGGGCCCGATCAGCCGGCTCGATTCTCCGCTCATGGCTTGCGTCACCCGCATCATGTCCAGCACTGGAATCCCTTCGGTAATGCAGACGATCAGATCGATTCCGGCATCGACCGATTCCAGGATGGCGTCGGCCGCGAAGGGCGGCGGAACGAAGATGACCGACGCGTCGGCGCCTGATTCCGCAACGGCTTCCGCCACGGTGTTGAATACGGGCACACCATGGTGCTCGGAGCCTCCCTTTCCAGGGGTCACTCCCGCCACGATCTTGGTTCCGTACTCCATGCAGAGCCGCGTATGAAACGATCCTTCGTTGCCGGTAATCCCCTGCACGAGAACTCGCGTTGCACTGTTCACCAGAATTGCCAAAGGAAATCCTCTTTTCTCAGGAAGCGGCCGCCACGACTTTTTCGGCCGCATCGGCCATTCCATCTGCGACCTGAAAGTTCAGCTTCGCCTCGGACAGGATTGTGCGCCCTTGCTCCACATTGGTGCCCTCCAAGCGGACCACGACGGGTAACTGCACCCCCGCCTCGCGGAAGGCAAGCACAACTCCCTCGGCCACCGTGTCGCAGCGCATGATCCCTCCGAAAATATTAATCAGGACCGCCTTGACGTTCGGGTCGGACACCAGAATCTTGAAGGCGTTCTTGACCTGCTCCACATTCGCCCCGCCGCCGACGTCGAGGAAATTGGCGGGATTCCCGCCCGCCAGCTTGATAATGTCCATGGTTGCCATGGCCAGTCCGGCGCCGTTGACCATGCATCCGACGTTGCCGTCCAGCTTGATGTAGCTGAGCCCGTACCGGGAGGCTTTGACTTCGAGGGCCTCCTCTTCAGCGAAATCGCGCATTTCCCGGATGTGAGGATGCCGGTAAAGCGCGTTGTCGTCGAAAGTCATCTTGGCGTCCAGAGCCAGGATCTCCCCATCCTCCGTCTCCACCAGAGGGTTGATTTCGACCAGTGAGGCGTCCTTTTCTATAAACGCGCGGTACAGGGAAGCCATCATGGATCCTGTGCGACGGGGATCGAGTCCCAGCTGAAAAGCGATCTTTCGCCCCTGGAAGGCCTGCAAACCGACGGTCGGGTCGATTCGTTCCTTGAGAATAGCTTCCGGATTCCGGGCTGCGACTTCCTCGATCTCCACGCCTCCTTCGCTGGAGGCCATCAAAACGGGCCGGCGGCTGCTCCGATCGAGAATCATTCCGAGATAGAACTCGCGACGGATCTTCAAGCCCTTCTCGACCCAGACGAATCGGACCTCGGTTCCTTCAGCTCCGGTTTGAGGGGTCACCAGGCGTTTTCCGATCAGCTCTTGCGCGTACTCCTCCGCCTCCTGGGGCGTCCGGGCAATTTTAATTCCGCCCCCTTTGCCGCGTCCCCCGGCGTGGACCTGCGCTTTGACGGCCACGACGCCGCCGAAGCTTCTGGCGATCTCAAAGGCCTCCGCGGGATTGCGGGCGAGCTTCCCCTCCGGGACTTTCACGCCGTATTCGGCCAGGATCGCTTTGGCCTGGAATTCGTGGATTTTCATGGGCATAGAGTGAATCATGATCGCTTCCCGCAATTCAAGTCCCGGGCCGGTCGGCAGCCGGAGGCGACCCTCCATTCGAAATTCTGCGAGAATTCCGTTAGGCTCTAAGCGCTCGGGTTCACGAATACGCTGACGTGTTTGCGGCGGCATATTCGTGAACCCGAGCGCTATTAGCTGCAGCCATGCAAAGAGATCAACGAAATTCGGGCCTTCGCCCCCGTCCCATTCAACCCGCCGAAGTCACGCGGGAAGTGTCGATCCCCGACGTTCAGTGGGATCGCAAGGGCGAAAATCTGGTCTGGCTGGAGACCGGCCCGAAGGGACAAGGGCTGCTGGCTCAGCATCGTCCCGGATTCGAACTGCAGGACCTGACGCTGGGACTGAATGTCAAAGCCGGCCTCGGCTACGGCGGCGGCGACTTTGCTGTGGGGGACGATTCGGTCTTTTTCGTGTCGGACGGCCGCATCTACCGGAAATCACTGAAAGCCGGCCGCTTCAGCGCCTTGACTCCTCCGTGGGGAGACGTAGCGGCCCCCGCCTCCGATCCCGCGGAACGATCGTTGCTCTATGTTCATTCCTTTGAAGGTCGCGATGTGCTGGCCTTTCTCTCCCTGGACCGGTCGGCCTGGCCGATCCCGCTGATTTCCGGAGCCGACTTCTACATGCAGCCGACCTGGAGCCCGGATGGAAAACGGCTGGCCTGGGTGTGCTGGAATCATCCCAACATGCCCTGGGACGGCGCCGCCCTGCAGGTGGCCGACATCGACGTTTCAGGAGGGGCGCCAATCCTGTCCAACCAACGCACGGTCGCCGGAGACCCGGACGGCTCGGAAGCCGTCTTTCAACCGGCATTTTCGCCGGACGGGAAGTTCTTGAGTTTCGTCAGCGACCGGTCCGGCTGGATGAACCTTCAGGTCATTTCGAGTCGGGATTTCTCGCCCGTGGCGTCCTTTAACGAGGAAGCCGAACACGCCCGGCCCGCCTGGCTGCAGGGCATGCGCTCTTACGGCTGGGATCCCGGCGGCCGGAGTCTTTACGTCATCCGTTCCAATCGGGGCATCGACAGCCTATTCGAAGCGGATCTCAAATTGGGAATCCGGCCGATTCCGGATGAAGCATTGGCCGGCTTCACCAGCCTGGAGCAGATCTCCGTGTCCAAAGGGGGGATCCTGCTGATCGCGTCGGCGACGAATCGGGCGCCGGCACTTCTCTGGCGCAAGCCCGATCAAGCCGTCTCCGTTCTACGCCACACCCGCCCCCGCATCCTCGAGGACGAGTACTTCCACGAACCGGAGGCCTTGCAGTTCCCGGTCGCAGAGGGCTGCTGCCACGGCTTCCTTCATCGCCCCCGTCTTCCCGGCCGCAGGTTTTCGGAGCCTTTTCCACTCATCGTGAAAGTTCACGGGGGGCCGACCGCCTGCTCCGACGCCTCGTTCGATCTGGAAAACCAGTTCTTCACCAGCCGCGGCTTCGCCGTTTTCGCTCTAAATCACCGCGGCAGCAGCGGTTTCGGCAAGAAGTACCTCGCATCCCTTTACGGAGGATGGGGCGAGAAGGATGTAGATGACGTCGGGGCAGCCGTAGATTTCCTCGTCGATCGCAAGCTGGCCGATCCAAAGCGCCTCGTCATGATGGGGGGAAGCGCCGGAGGATTCACAGCCCTGCACGCTCTGATCCGCTTTCCAGGACGTTTCCGCGCGGCTGTCTGCCGGTACCCCGTCGCCGACCTGACGGCGCTGACCCGACAGACGCACAAGTTCGAAAGACATTATCTGGATCGGCTCATCGGCGCCCTGTCCGACTCGGCTGAGGAATACCGGCGGAGATCTCCGCTATGGCTTGCGTCGAAGATTCAAGATCCGGTGGCCGTCTTCCAGGGCGCCCAGGATCGAGTGGTTCCCCGCCCCCAGGTGGATCGCCTCGTACAGGAGCTGGAGCGGCAAGGGGTTCCGCATCTGTACCACGTCTTCGAAGAAGAAGGGCACGGGTGGAAGCGGCCTGAGACTATCCGGGTCTACTTCAGAAAAGTCGAAGAGTTCCTGGCTCGGTACGTCGATTTTTAGTGCTTAGTGCTTAGTGCTGGGTGCTTCGTTTCGTGGGTGGGGATTGACTTCCAATTCTTCAATTCTGGATTCCGAATTTCGAATTCACGCACGACACGGATGAATTGTCAGAACGAAGGCTGGTTGCGGGGGGAGGATTTGAACCTCCGACCTTTGGGTTATGAGCCCAACGAGCTACCAGACTGCTCCACCCCGCGCCACGAGTTTGAAAGCAGGAGGTTCATTTTAGGGAATTTCGGGCGGGAGTGCAACCGGCTTAATCGCGGCTGATCTGCCCATGTAGGGCCGGCATCCCTGCCGGCCATTCCCAGTCGCCGACTGGAAGCCGGCGCTACTGCTCTTGCTGTTCGGCGTCCCGCGCGCATCGAAAGCCGAGGCCGAACTGCGATTTCGGAAAGTATCCGCTCCGAGTCCACAGGCGCATGCTTGCGCCTCTCATGGCATAGGAGGCGCCGCGCACCGATACGTAGCGACCGTCGAAGGCCTGACTGCGAGGCACCGGGGAGCCGGGGTACGGCCGCATCAGCTCGGAGCTCCATTCCTGGACGTTCCCGTACATGTCATAGACTCCGTAAGGGCTCTTATCCTCCTCGATGTTTCCGACTTCGAGAAGGTTGCGGACGCCGTATTCGTTGGTATTCGAGAAATGCGGATTGAATTCCTCTCCCCATGGAAAGGCGAGCCCGCCGGTTCCTCGCGCGGCCTTTTCCCATTCAGCTTCGGTGGGAAGCCTCTTTCCGGCCCATTCGCAGAATTGCTTGGCGTCCTCCCAGGTGACGTTGGCAACAGGAAAGTCCTCCTTGCCGATGCTGTAGTACTCGCGCCAGTTCCCTTCGGCCTGATAGTCGCTTTCCAACTGGAATCGGGTGAACTCTCCGTTGGTCACCTCGAACACATCGATGTAGTAATCGGGAAGTTCTACGGTATGTTCCGGCGCGAAAAGAGCCTCGCCCCCTCCGCCCGGCGCCTCGTCGCTCCCCATCGTGAATTCGCCTGCCGGAATCAGCACCATATCCCCGGGGAGGGGCCTTGGGGCATGATCAACCTCGGCTGCGTCAAATGAAGGGTCCGCCGCCTCTTCTTGAGCGCACCCGAAAAAGAAAATCAGGCACGCCGCAGCCCACACTAACCTGAACAGAGAGCCGTTTCTTCTCATATCCGCCCTTTATACCACTCCGCTCCTGATGCAACAAGATTCAATCGACGTCGCCGGCGCCATCCGCAGAAGGGCCTTCCTGCCGGATCGTCAGCGGCGAAACGTCGACCGGGAGAGGGCGCTTCCAAGGAGACGGACTCAATTGCGGGGCCGCGGCGCCGGCAGGTAGCGGTCCCGCACCCATGCCAAGGCCTGGCGGCGGCTGCGGAGGTTTCCCTCCAGCTGCAGATCTTCCACCTGCGAAAGGATTTCCGAAAACAGCGGCCCGGGCTGCAGGCCGAGGGCGATCAGATCTTTTCCGCCGATCAGGGGCTTGGGACGGATCTCCTCCTGGTCCATTTCCTGCAATTTCTGACGGCAGAATTCATAACTGGACAGGTCTCCGTGGCTGGCCAGACAATCCAGGCGATGCAGCTCCAGGTGCTCGTCGAAGTGCTCCTGCCGCAGGAAGCGTTTCAGCGTGCTCTCTCTCATTTCCTGCACATGAATGAACTTCAGATGGTTCCTGACGAGCGCCTCGACCCGTTCGACCTTGGCCCGAGACATCCGCAGCCTGCGGCAGATCCGGCCGGCCAATTCGGCTCCGACTTCCGCGTGACCGTCAAAGCGAATGCGATCCTTTATCTGGAAGGTGGGCGGCTTTCCCACATCGTGCAGCAGGATTCCGAGGGCCAGCGTATCGCTTCGCTGCGGCGACAGCTCAAACATGAGGAGCGTGTGCTTCCAGACGTCCCCTTCCGGGTGGAACTGCGGCGGCTGGGCCACGCCTTCCAGTGCGGCGATCTCCGGCAGGAGCGTCTGAAGGAGTCCGGAATCGAGCATCAACCGCAGGCCGCGCGCCGGGGCCGGGCCCGTCAGCATCTTGACGATTTCGATTCCGATTCTTTCGCGACTGACTCGTCGAATCGTCTCGGCCTGGCTTTTCAGTTCCCGCCAGGTCTCGCCGTCGATCTCCAGATCCAGCTGGCAGGCGATCCGAACGGCTCGCAGCAGTCTCAATTTGTCTTCCTGGAAGCGTTCGCGAGGATTCCCGACGGTCCGCAGCAGCTTTCGCTGCAGGTCATCTCTTCCTCCCACAAAATCGATCACTTCCCGTGAAATCGGATCGTAAAAGAGGGCGTTGACCGTGAAATCGCGCCGCTGGGCGTCTTCCCGGGCGCCGCTGAATTCAACGGAGACCGGGCGGCGGCCGTCCTTGTACTCGCCCTCCCGCCGGAAGGTGGCGACTTCGTAGCGATGATCGTGGGTCAGTACGATCATGACGCCGAAGGACTTTCCAACCGGCAAGGTGCGGTTGAAGATCCGTTCCACTTCGGAGGGCTTGGCTGAAGTGGCCACATCGATATCGGAGACATCCTTTCCGGCCAGCAGATCCCGCACGACGCCGCCGGCAAGCAGAGCCTGATGGCCGCAAGCCTGCAATCGCCGGCAGATGAACAGGGCGCCTTCGGCAAGCTTCGGATCCGTCGTCTTGAGGACGTCCATTCGCGTATTCCGCCAAAATGGTAGCATAGCGCCAAATGAAGCGATGGCTGGCCGCCGCGTTCCTTTTGGCCCTGACCGGGGCTTTGTGGCTCTACTTTTCCGCTGCAGAGGACTACGAAGACCTGTTCCCCGACACAGTGCTTGCCCTGATCGCGGTCAGCGACGTTCCGGATTGGCAGACGCTGAAGGAAAGCCCTCTGGGGGAGTGGGCCCAACTGGAGGGCGAGGAGGGATTGGCCGGACAAATTCCGCCCGAGAAGCTGGAAGCCTATTCGGATCTTTTCCGGGAGAACCTGACGGGTCTGTGGGTTGGACTGCATCTGCTGGAGCGAAAGGAAAACGGGGCCTTGCGCCCCCATTTTACAGCAGTGCTGGCGCCCAGGAGAGGCCGCCTCCAGTCGGTCGAGCAATGGTTGTCGACCCAGGTGCTCGACGTTTTCGGCCAGAACGCTTCGGTCGAAAGGGCGGGAGAGGCGCGGCTCTTTCGGGGCCCCGAGCCGGGCCAGATCCTGTATGTCATCCGCCGACAGAAGGTGCTGGTTGTTTCCAACAGCGAAGCGGCCTGGAGCGAGACGCTCGCGCAATGGGCCGGAGGCGCGAACTCGCTGGCCGACGACCCGGGATATCGACAGGTCCGAAGCCGCCTCCCCTCCGCGCCCGATCTGCTGGTCTACTTCCGAGGGAGCAGGCTCCTCCCCTTCCTGCCGGAATTCGGCTACGCGGTGCGTTGGGTGGACGGCGAGGCGTTCGACAACTACTATTCCCCCGGCCCGCCCGCCGAAGCGGAAGCGCCGCCCGAATCATGAACCGCCGGAATCCCCGTGGATGGATCCGGGCCCCACGGATGCGGAACGGATGGGACCGGGTCAGATTGAAGGTTTCGCAATGCTGCCGCGACTGGTTTGGGAGGCGAATCAGTTCCTGACGACTACCAAGCCGGATTCGAAGCGAACGAATTGAATGCCGAAGGGCATGGGGAAAGGCCGGGTGGGATCGAAGGGGGGATCCTGCTTGTTTCCCAGGATGCGGATCAAGGAATCGACGACTGGGGCCGGCAACGGCACGCCGTTCAACCATGCATTCTCGGTCCTATAGGTTCCCGTACCGTTTCGAACAGACAGCTTCCCTTCCAAGCGCAGCTTCTGTCTGCCTTTAAACAGCGATAGAAACAGGCTGGACGTCAAGGAGGGATCCTCGATCTCGACCTGGTCCATGTCGACGGTCAAGTCGCTTCGAAACGAACCGTTCAGCAGCGTCACGTGGATCTCGTCGACGGCGCTGGCCCTTTCCAGCTCCATCTGCCGACGCAGAAATGCGTTCAGATCGGGCTCGCGGACCTCAAATTCCATGCCACGCTCCGCTCCATGCTCCAGTTCCGCAAGGATTTTTTCGACGCGCGAGGCGTCGGCTGCCGACGCGACCGAAGAAAGGGGAAGAAGAAGCCACAGAAACCATGTTTTTCCCATTCTCGTCACTAGATGCCATTGGAGGGGAAAAGTTATCAAACAGTCTCAGCGCGCCGCTCTTCCGCATTTCTCAATCGTTGATGACCCCCACCACCATGGTGACCTCCTTGCGGTCCTCAACCAGCCGATAGTACACGTGCACGTAGGCGCCCTCTTCGAAGTCGCTTCCTTTGATGGAGCTGTCCAGCATGACGAATTGCTGGGTCTCGCCTCTGCGGGTCGTGATGACCAATTCCTCACCGGTGATGGTCTCCACCGTCCCATAGACGTCAAGCGTCCTTTCCTCGATCGGCTTCTTTGACCAGAGTTTCCAGATGCAGGCTTGTTGGGTCCCTGCGCACAGCGCCAGAACCAGGAGAAATGGCAGAGTCTTCGTCGTTGGGGGCATGATCTTGGCAAAGCTCATGATTGCGGCTGCAGGATCCTGGTGAGCAAATCCCTGACGCGTCGCTCGATTTCGAAGCGAATAACGCGAAAGGCCTGAATGACGTCGCTGGGTCGACCGCGTACGCCGGCCGGATCGGGCAGGTCCCAGTGCTCGGTCCGAATGTCAGGCGGGATCGCCGGGCATCGGTCTCGAGCGTCTCCGCACAGAGTGATGACGTAATCAAAGGACGAAAGGTCCATTTCGGCCAAGGCGTCTGAGGTTTGACCGTCGATGTCGATTCCCGCCTCGTTCATCGCCCACTTCGCATAGGGATTGATCCCGACCGGGTCGGTTCCGGCGCTGTCCACAATGGCGGTGCTGCCCGCGTAGTAGCGCGTAAATCCCTCCGCCATCTGGCTTCGGGCCGAGTTTCCGGTGCAAACGAAGAGAATTCGAGGTTTTCTGGCCATTCGATTCGCGTTTCTAAATGGATGCCTTCAAATCGCGTCCAGCACTTATTATAGACTTTCGAACTTTCCGGGCACGGCGACAACCCACAAAAGGTACCACGGAACAGGGTCGAGAGCGAATCGGGCGATCGAAAGGAGTCGCCGCATGAAGGCGGAGGCAAGCCGCTGGCCGCGGAAGACCGCCGGCGCCGACGGATCGGCGCAAGGCGTCGTCCCGAACAGCCGGGAAGCGGGATGCTAAAATGAAGCGCTGGTGTCGAAGCGAACCGGTTTGAGCGCCTGGGCCCTGGGACTTCCATGGCTTCCAGCTCGTCCGGGACGCTCATGAACAGGAGTGAATCGTGAAAACCTCCCATACCATATTCGGCGGCCTGATCTTCATCTGCCTCCTGGTCCCGGCACTCGGGGACGGGACCTGGGAAATCCCGTATCGCGATCGTGAAATCAGGATGGACGGCGTCCTGGACGAGTGGGAGGGCGTCCCGTATCTGGAAATTTCTCCGGAAGCGACGTCGCTCCACTCGAGCGGAGCCTTTTCTCCGGACGACGTTCGATTGAAAGCCAGGGCGTTCTGGGATGAGACTCGCCTCTATCTGGCGCTGGAATGGATGGATGACGTTTGGGACATCGAGAACATTCGCCGTCAGGACGCCGTCTGGATCGGCAGCGACGGAAGGCGCCGCGACCGGATGCTGTTTTCCGACAACCTGAAGCTTCACATACGGGAAACCGACTATGACTATATCCTGTGGGTGTCGCCGAGGGTGGAGGATCGCGGCCCCTACTTCTGGAATCGGCTGCTGTTGGGTTATCAGGGAATGGAGAGAGCCTCCGCGGCGCCGTTCATCTCGGCCCGCGACCATGGCGACCGAGTCACCATCGAGATCCAATTCAGTTGGGACAGTCTGCGCCGCCGAGCGCGGGAGGGGACAGAGTTCCCTGTGACCTTTATTTTGGCGGACTCGGATTCCCCCGGCGCGTTGTTGGAGTCCAAACTGCTGAACCTCAAGTGGCTGGCCTGGCGCGGCCAGGCTGTGCTGACCCGACCTTAACCCGCATTTCTCACACTGCTTTTAGTACGGCGACGGAGAGCGGCGCGCACGCTTCACTTCCTCCGCGGGGAGGCGGCAAGCCGGTTCCCTTTCGCTTGAGATCGATCTCCATTACCATTGGAGTGATGCAGGCCAGCAGACCCGGCCTGACTGGAAACGCTATCTCAAGAACCTCAATCGTCGAAGGCGAGCGATTCGTTGAAGGAAATAGGGTTCAACCATCTCGGTGAAGCATTTCTAAATCTTCCAGCTGCCCGCCTGGTCGAGCATGCTTTAGCCCGCAAAGAGGGGATTTTGACCGGATCGGGCGCGCTTCGAGCCCAGACTGGACAACGGACGGGACGCTCGCCCCGCGACAAGTTCATCGTCGAAGATGCGCGATACCTCGAAGAGATATGGTGGGGCGATGTGAATCAACCGTTTGCAGTGGAGCGATTTGAAAAGCTGCGGGACCGAGTTGCAGCTTACCTTCAAAACCGCTCCGTCTACGTGTTCGACGGATTTGCCGGCGCCGACCCCGCATATCGGCTTCCGGTTCGAATCGTGACCGAGTACGCCTGGCACAATCTGTTTTCCCGACAGCTCTTTTTGCGGCCCACCCGACGGGAACTCGAGACGCATTCCCCGGAATTCGTCGTCCTTTCGGTGCCGGGCTTTCGGGCCGATCCGGCTGTGGACGGGACTCGCTCCTCCACCTTCGTGCTGCTGAGTTTCGAAAGAAAGCTGGTACTGATTGGGGGCACGGAATATGCCGGAGAGATCAAGAAATCGATTTTTACCGTCATGAACTTTCTGATGCCGTTCCGCGGAGTGGTCCCCATGCATTGCTCAGCCAACGTCGGTTCGGACGACTCGGTAGCGCTGTTTTTCGGCTTGTCCGGAACGGGCAAGACGACGCTTTCGGCCGATCCGGAGCGACGCCTGGTGGGAGACGACGAGCACGGCTGGTCCGATTCCGGGATCTTCAACTTTGAAGGCGGCTGCTACGCAAAGTGCATATCGCTGAATCGGAAGAAGGAGCCCCAGATCTGGGACGCAATTCGCTTTGGAGCGGTGCTGGAGAACGTCGTGGTGGACGAGGAGGAACGGGTTTCCGATTTCAACAGCGACTCCATTACCGAGAACACACGGGCCGCCTACCCGATCGATCACATCCCGCAGGCGATCGTTTCGGGGGTGGCGGGACATCCCAGCACGATTCTGTTTTTGACCGCCGACGCCTTCGGCGTGCTGCCGCCCATCTCACGCCTCTCCACCGAGCAGGCCATGTATCATTTCATTTCCGGATACACTTCGAAGCTGGCGGGCACCGAAACCGGCGTTACGGAACCGGAGGCCACTTTTTCCGCCTGCTTCGGCGCCCCCTTTCTTCCGTTGCATCCCCTGCGCTACGCGCGGATGCTGGGGGAAAGAATCGAGCGGTGCGACGTGGAAGTCTTTCTCGTCAATACGGGCTGGACGGGAGGGCCTTACGGGACCGGAAAAAGAATCGAGTTGAATCATACGAGGGCGATGGTTTCGGCGGCGCTGCAGGGGCGGCTGCGCAACGCGCGCTTTACTCCGCACCCCGTTTTTCAGGTCGGCGTGCCCGGCCGCTGCCCCGACGTTCCGGACCAGGTACTGGACCCGAAAAGCACCTGGACCAGCGCGGAGTCATATGATGCGAAAGCCGCCGAGTTGGCCGGACTCTTCCAACGGAATATCGCCAATTTTGAAGGAATCGACCCGGCCATCCTGGAGGCCGGCCCCGCGACGCCCTGAGCCCCTCCTTGGTTCGCCGCCGGACGGCTGATTCCAGCTCGTGCACTTGTTCTGTAAAGTCTGTAAAATACGAGGGCTTCCACAAACCCGTGGGGACGTAGCTCAGCCCGGAAGAGCGCCTGAATCGCACTCAGGAGGTCGTGGGTTCGAATCCCATCGTCTCCACCAAAGCCCGCAAGCGGTGTGAGAAATGGGATAAAATTCATGCAGCAACATTCATAAGCGCATGCAGCGTATGATGTTAATTATTCCGCAGCGCCTTGGGAGGGTTGCCCGGGAATGGATGCAGTTTTGGCGGCTCTCGATCGAGGGTCAAGCCAACGGTTGGCCGTTCGGGCATCCGAGCGCGGCAATTTCTGCCGGATAGTCGGGACCGGGCCGGAAGGCCGTGACCCAGACTAGGGGGTTTGAAACAGCAATGCGAAACGTTACGGTTGCATTGATCGCAGCCTTGTTTTTCGCGCTTGCGATCGGGTCGGGCTGGTGGATTGAAAACAAAGGCTGGTACAACCCGGTAACCGGCGAACGCACTTGCGACGCGCCGCCTTCCGTCGTAAAAGCCTGGAGCTATACACATGCCACGCGAAAAGCCAGTGATCTGAACAATCTGGAGCATTGGATAAAGCGCAACCCCGAAGCGGTGAACCGTCGCTACGGCGTCAATTGTACGGCGCCTCTGCACGAGGCGGCGCGCTTCGGACGTGAAGATATT
>DATKAT010000187.1:0-16966 GCA_035514675.1 Acidobacteriota bacterium
CAGAGGAGCTTGATTTCGATTCCGAAGAATTTCTGCGCAGCGGCCAACGGGTTCTAGGATGGATCGCTCACTACCTGGAGAACGCCCGAGATTTCCCCGTTCTTTCAACGCTTGATCCGGGAAACGTCCGCGATTCGATTCCGGATCATGCCCCCGACCAGGGCGAGGAGTTCGCGGCGATCATCGACGATTTCGACCGCCTGATCCTTCCGGGGATCACCCATTGGAATCACCCCCGGTTCTTCTCCTATTTTCCGAGTTCCGCTTCCGAGGCCGGAATTCTGGGAGAGTTTCTCTGCGCGGCGCTCAACGTCAATGCGATGAAATGGCAGACTTCACCGGCCGCGACCGAATTGGAGAGCGCAGTCGCAGAATGGATGAGCCGGCTTTTGGGACTGGGACGATTGTGGGGAATCATCTACGACACAGCCTCGATTTCCACGCTGCACGCTATGGCCGCGGCTCGGGAAGCCGTTCCGGGACTGGAGGTTCGAACAAAGGGCCTGCAAGGCGGGTCCAGTCCGCTTCGACTGTACGCCTCCGAACAGTCGCACACTTCCGTCGATAAAGCGGCCTTGACGCTCGGGCTTGGGCTGGAAAGCGTCCGCAAGATCCCCGTCGACGGCCGGTTTCGCATGCGGGCGGACGCCTTGCGAGAGGCGATCCTGAAGGACCGCCGCGCCGGGGAGATCCCGTTCTTCGTAACGGCCACCGTGGGCACCACGTCCACGGCCAGCGTCGATTCCATCGCCGAGATCGCCGCGGTCTCCAAGCCCTTCAACCTTTGGCTGCATGTGGACGCGGCTTATGCGGGAGTGGCCGCAGTTCTTCCCGAATTCGCCTGGATTTTCGATGGTTCGGAAAGCGCCGACTCCATTGTGGTCAATCCCCACAAATGGCTATTCACCCCGATGGACATCAGCCTGCTCTTCTGTCGCAGACCCGAGATTCTTCGAAGGGCGTTCGCCCTGGTTCCCGACTACCTGAGCGCTTCCCGCGAAGAGGAGACCGCCGATCTCATGGACTACGGATTGCAGCTCGGCCGTCGATTTCGAGCGCTCAAGCTATGGATGGTTCTCCGCCGATTCGGAAAGGAAGGATTGCAACGGAAGATCGGTTCCCATATCCAATGGGCGAAGGAGTTCGCCGACCAAGTCGACCGGTCGCCGAACTTCGAACTGATGGCGCCCCCACTGTTCAGCACGGTCTGCTTTCGCTGCAACCCGGGCGGGCAGGGCGGCGCATCGCTTGACGAATTGAACCGAGAGCTTCTGGAGCGGACGAATGCTTCGGGCAAACTGTTTATTTCCTCCACGCGTCTGAACGAACGGCTGGTGCTGCGCCTTTCGATTGGAAACGTTCGGACTCGTAAGGAAGATGTCGAGAGCGCGTGGGAATGGATTCGTCGAACGGCCGCGGACCTGCGCTGACTTGGCTGAAGATCCGCGCCAGGTACGTGCGGGCTTCGGCTACCTGCCCGCCTCCGTCTCGGCGGGCGGGTCATTGGACTGCAGTTCCTCCCGAACGAGGAGAACGATCTCGTCAAAAGTCACCGCCCCGCTCAGAGGACGTCCGTTGACGAACAGGGCCGGCGTTCCGCCGACTCCGGCGGCGACTCCAGCCTTGATATCCTCAATGACCCGAGGAGCGTGCTCGTCGGCGTCCAGGCAGGCGTGAAACTCCTCCACGTTCATTTCCGCCCTTTCGGCATATTCCAGCAGATGATTCTTTTCCAGTTGGCTTTGGTTTTGAAAAAGCAGATCGTGCATGTCCCAAAACTTCCCCTGGTCCGCCGCGCAAAGCGAAGCTTCGGCGGCCTTCTGCGCGTTGCGATGAATGTTGTTGAGGGGAAACTGGCGAAACACCAGTCTGACCGATTCGGGAAAATCGGCCCGGACCCGCTCCAGAGTACCGACCAACTGAGCGCAATAGGGGCATTCGAAATCGGAAAACTCAACGATGGTCACCGGAGCTTCGGCCGGACCTTTTGAAGGGAATCCCTCCGCGGAGATTGCAAAGCGCAGCGGCGCCATGTCGACGGTGACGCCGTACTTTTCCTTCAGCTCTCCGATGAATTCGTCAAAGCGGGTTCGCGTATGCTGCTGCTGGAGATAAGTTCGGATCTGGGGGGTCAACTGCTCCAGGGAGCCCTGCTGCTGCAGCTGGGCGCGCCGGCTCTCGTAAAATCGTTCGATCTCTTCGTCCGTGGGCGAAGCGACCTGGCTTCGAATCTCCGTTTCGATCAAGTCGTCTTCGGCCACTCCCAGCGCTTCAGCTTCTTTGGAGATCAACTCTCTTGCGATCAACTCGTTCAAGGCCTGCCGGCGGATTTCGTGACGGCGCTTCTTGAGATTGGCTTCAAACTGGATGCGCTCCAGTTCCAAATCCTGAAGGCTCGCGTCCGCCAGTTCGTCGATTTCGGCGCCGGTAATGACCTTCTCCTGAACCCTGGCCACCGCTCCGTCATCCTGCGCCGGCTCGCCGGCAAAGGCGATCCCGCCAAACAAAAGCGCCGCCAAGAGCATGCTGATTTTAGAGTTCATTTCTTCATGATACTCGGAAACGCTCCGGAAGTTCGAACCGACGGCCGGTCCCCGGGAAGTCGCCCGCCCGATCGCGGCCGAAGATTGCAGATGCGGCGAAGCTGCCGCAGGACTCCCTCCAGCATGGGCATTTTTGCCGAAAGGGAGCGACGGGATTATAGTAGACGGTGCATATGGAAAACTCGATTCGCGCGGAGGAAGGATGGTTCGTCTCGCATCTGTTTTTTCGAATCGACCGGCGTCGATGGCGCCGGGCGTCTGCGGCGGAGAGAACCTCGGCAGCGATGCGCCTGAAGGACTTGATTGAAGAACACCGCCAGTTCGAGAACTGTCAGATTTACTGCTATTCCATTTGGGCGCTGAAAGCGGATTTCGGATTCCTGATCATCGACCCCGATTTGCAGCGACTCAACGAGTTGGAATGCGAAATCAGCGCGTTGTTTCCGGCAGGCAGTCTGCTTCCCGTCTATTCGTTTACATCGATGAGTGAAGTGTCCGAATATCTTTCACAGGAGCAGGATTACAAGCGCACGCTGACGGAAAAGGAGAAGCTGGCCCCCGACTCTCCTGAATACCGGCGGAAGATGGAGGAATTCCGCAAGAGGATGAGAGTGTACATCGACGAGCGGCTGTACCCTCGAATTCCTCCTCATCGGGTATTTTGCTTCTATCCCATGAGCAAGAGGAGGCGGAATGACGCCAACTGGTATCTGCTCGATTTTGAAGAGCGCAAGCGATTTATGGCCGGGCATGCAATCACGGGACGCAAATATGGACGTTTCGTCAAGCAGTTGGTCACCGGTTCCACCGGATTGGACGACTGGGAGTGGGGAGTCACGCTCTTCGCCGACGACCCGTTCTATCTGAAGAAGATCGTTTACGAAATGCGCTACGATGAAGCCAGCGCCCGCTATGCCGAGTTCGGCGCTTTTTTCGTCGGGATTCAGATGGAGGCCACTCAGTTGCTGGAGCGGCTCCGGCTGGCTTCCGGGGATTAGCCCGCATTTCTCACACGGGTCCGTCGCGAGGCGGCGGAGAGCTACGCGGAACCAAGGCGCGCGACGAAGGCCCGCGCAGTCGTACTCGTGCAGTACGTCGAGCAGGCCGAGGAGCGGCAACGCAGTAGACGCGCAGCTATTCGGCGCCGCAGCAGGAGCCGTGTGAGAAATGCGGGTTCGAGTTCAATGCGTACGTCGGCCGGGCAGCAAGGCGCGTTTCAAACCATGCGCCCGGCCTCCTCGCGCGCTCCCGGACCGAATGCGCCGCGACATGTGCAAGTGACTGTCAACCAATGAAGGGAACGGAGGAGAAATCTCGATGGCAAGACCAGTGACACTTTTCACGGGCCAATGGGCCGATCTGTCTTTTCAGACGATCTGTAAAAAGGCCAAGCAGTTTGGATACGACGGCGTGGAGCTAGCCTGTTGGGGCGACCACTTTGACGTCGAACGAGCCCTCCAGGAGGACGCTTACTGCCAGAGCCGGTGGGATGTCTTAAACGAATTTGGATTGAGCTGCCACGCCGTCAGCAATCATCTTGTCGGACAGGCCGTCTGCGACAACATCGACAGCAGGCACAAGTCAATTCTGCCCCCTCGCGTCTGGGGAGACGGAGATCCGGATGGAGTGCGATCCAGGGCGGCGGAAGAGATGAAGAACACAGCCCGAGCCGCGCAAAAATTCGGCGTGACAGTCGTCAACGGCTTTACGGGAAGCGGCATCTGGCACTTACTGTACTCGTTCCCTCCCGTTGAACCTGCCGCGATCGATCGAGGATACCATGCTTTCGGCGCTTGCTGGCGGCCCATACTGGACCTGTTTCAAGAAGTCCAAGTGAAATTCGGACTGGAAGTGCACCCTACCGAAATCGCCTTCGACATCTCCAGCGCACAGCGTGCGCTGGATGCCGTCGACAACCACCCGAGCTTCGGGTTCAATTACGACCCGAGCCATTTTGGCTACCAGGGCGTCGATTACATCGAATTTATTCGCACATTTCGGGATCGCATCTTTCACGTTCACATGAAGGATGTCTATTGGGCCGATCAGCCGCGCAGAGCCGGAGTTTTCGGGGGACACCTGAGCTTTGGCCATCCCGACCGGTTCTGGGACTTTCGTTCCCTGGGAAGGGGCAGTATCCGCTTTGAGGAAGTGATCCGCGCTCTGAATGAAATCGGGTATGAAGGCCCCCTCTCGGTGGAGTGGGAGGACGCGGGGATGGACCGGGAGCACGGCGCCACGGAAGCGGCCGCATTCGTTCGCCGGCTCGACTTCAAACCGTCCGCCGTTGCGTTCGACGCGGCATTTGAGCGGAAGGATTAACCCAGATATTGCACGCAGGTCCGTCGCGAGGCGTCGGAGCGACTCCCGCCGATCGGGGAGGCGGTCAACCGCGCCTCCTTTTTCCAGGATGGCCCCTTGATTGAAATCCGGGCTAACGGCCAGCTAAGACCTGAAGCCAGACCCTCCTGGTACGCGGTCCGTCGAACTCGCACAGGAAGATCCCCTGCCACCTTCCCAGTCGAACGCTCCCGTTTTCAACGATCAGATTCAGGCTGGATCCGACGATTGAGGAGAGGAAATGCGAATCGGAATTCCCTTCAGCATGATCGAACCGGACTTCGGGGACGGCCGCCGCAAAAGCCCGCTCAAGATCGGACGCGACATCAGGATCGGCGTTTTCGTTGATCAGAAGTCCGGCGGTGGTGTGCGGACAAAACAGAATGCCGGTTCCGCTGACAATGCCGGCCTGCCGCACTTTTTCTCCCACCTGACGCGTGATTTCCCGAAGCTGCACTCTTCGTTCGGTGGCCACAGTCAACTCCAGATCCATAGTCATAAGCTCATGCTACCGATTTCGATCGCCGTTTCAAGTCGGAAAAGCTCCGTAGCGCCTGGAAAACTCAGGCGCAACGGATGGGACCGGGAGGAAACCCGTCCTGCGGCGTCTTGAGATGCCAGTCGGTTTCCTGCTGATAGAAGCGGCCCAGGCGGAACAGCAGTTCATCGTTTCCGCGGCGGCCGATGAGCTGAAAGGAGACGGGGAGGCCGGATGCAGTGAAGCCGCAAGGAAAGACCATCGAAGGCACGCGCGCCATGTTCTGGGGAGCATGCAGTCGCACAAAACAGCGGACGACCGGTTCGTCGCCAGAAGGCAGCGCAACAATTTCGGTTCCCAGAAGGGGCGCCTCGACGGGGAGTCCGGCCGCTGCGATACAGTCCACCTGCTGAAACGCCGCCTCAAACTCCGTCTCGCAACGGCGTCGAACCTGCAGGGCGCGAACCAGTTCTACCGCGTGCAAGTCGTATCCAGCGATCATGCGTTCCCTCACCTTCGGATCGAATCGATCGGGGCGGTTCAGGAGGTTTTCATGATGCGTCGCCACCGCTTCCGCCTTGGAAATTACGTCGGATGCATCCAACGCATCCTCGACCCCCTTCAACTTCAACTTCACGAGCTCGACGCCGCCTCTCTCAAACTGGCGCAGAGCCGTCCCGATTGCGGTTTCAACTTCCCGATCCAGCCCTCGCAGGAAGTAGCCGACTAGCCCCATGCGGATTCCGGAGATCGAGGGAACCGGAGGCAATTGGAAGGTCTCTGCACCCAACAGCCCCTGGAACAGACGCTCGACGTCGGCAGCGCTTCTGGCCATGGGTCCGATGTGGTCCAGCTTCGGACTCAATGGGAGGACCCCCTGGACCGGGATTCGGGCAAAAGTCGGCTTCAAGCCAGTGGTCCCGCAGCAGGCCGAGGGAATTCGAATCGACCCGCGGGTATCGGTTCCAAGTGAAGCCGGCCCCAGGCCCGCGGCCAGGGCTCCCGCCGAACCGCCGCTGGAGCCGCCCGTCATCCGCGCCGGATCCCACGGGTTGCGCGCAGGTCCGAAGTGGGCGCTCTCATTGGTGACTCCGAAGGCGCACTCATGCAGGTGGGTCTTGCCCAACAGGAGCATCCCCAGCTGTTGCAGGCGCGCAACCGCGGGGCCGCTGGAATCGGTGCGTATCCCGTCGCCAAAAATTCTGGATCCGGCGGTGGTTGGTAACTCCCGGGTCAGAATCAAATCCTTGACTGAAAACGGGACCCCTTCATAATCGCTTCGCTGGGAACCGTTCCGCCATCTTCGCTCCGATTCCGCAGCTGCCAGTTCCAGTTCCGGATTCAGAGAGAGAAACAGATTCAACGTCGGGTTCAGACGCTCAATTCTGGAGCGCAACAAACGAACGTACTCCACGGGCGAAAGCGTTTTTTGCCTGAAGACTTCGACCAGCTCGGCTATCGACAGGTAACACAGGTCGTGATCGCTCATCTTTCCGAGGCGCTCAGACTACATCAGATGGCGGCCGAATGCGTGGACTCGCGGGCGAGAGGCCTCAGCGCCGATGATCGTGGTTTTCCGCCGTGTCGATGAAAGATTTTGACCTATCTCCGCATCGATGTTTTATAGTAGCGGGGAGTGGAATGCTTGAAGTAAGGAGATAGGGTCATGAAAAGGTTGGGCGTCGCCTGGCTGATTATTGGAGTCCTCTGCTCGACTCTTCTGTTCGGGCAGAGGGACGATCGAAGGAACCGAAGCGGATTCTTCTTCGGATTTCCCGGCGTCTTTGGGCCGAGTCGGGGATTCGGCGGGCACGCAGGAATCTTTCCGGTCGTCCGGGTTCCCCGCGAACTGGGGACCGCGCTGTTTCTGCATCATTTCCTATCTCGGCGACACGCCCCCACTGGAGTTGGTCCGGATCGCTTCTTCTCTGGCTTTCACCGCTCGCCGCATTGGTTTTCCGGCCGTCCCGGCATGGCGAGAGGAGGACTCGCCTATGGCGCCTTCTCCAGCCGCTCCTTCGTGGAGGCGTGGAAGGATCGGAATCCCGGCTTGCAATTGCACCGTAGCTTGAGCGATTCGGTTGTGCTGGAACCCGGGATGAGCGAGGCGGAGGTGGTCAGGAGACTGGGAGCGCCTCTCCAGAGGGTGCAGTTGGCGGGGCGGGAAGTGTGGAAGTATTCCGGCTATTCACTCTTGTTTGAAAGTGGTTCGCTGTTGGAAATTCGCTAATTGCATCGGTTTCCTGCAGTCGTATCGGTCATTTGGAGGGAAGGAATGAAAAGACTGCAATTTTTTACTGTCGTCGTCTTGTTCTGCTTGCTCGGTTCCGGCGCTGCCGCCGGAAACAAGAAGCGAGTGGCCGTTCTGGATTTCGACTTTTCAGCGGTCCAACGGTGGTGGGATTCCAACTGGGATGTCGGACAAGGGATCTCCGACATTATCGTCCGGGAATTGGTTCAAGACGGGACTTACAGCGTCATCGAGCGCCGCGCCATGGATGCGGTGCTGGCTGAGCAGAATTTTTCGACCGGCGAACGAGCCAATCCGGCCACGGCGGCCCAGATCGGAAAGCTTCTCGGCGTCGACGCAATTATTGTCGGAACCGTCACCCAGTTCGGCACAGAGAACTCCCGAACGAATATCGGGGGGATCGGCGGAAGGCTGGGAGGCTTCGGCGGCGCCAGAGTCGGGACCTCCAAAGGAAAGGCGCAGGTCGCCGTTGAATCCCGGGTTGTCGATGTCAATACGGGTGAAATCCTGGCGGTGGCCTCCGGCAAGGGGGAATCGTCGCGATCCGGACTACTTTTGGGCGGCATCGGCGGCGGACGCGGCGGCTTCGGCGCAGCTCAGATCGACATGGGAAGCAGTGATTTCAGGGAAACCATTCTTGGAGAAGCCACTTATGAAGCCGTGGGATCTCTTTCCAGGGAACTTGTCGACGCCGATCGCCGCCTCCCGGTGCGCGAGCGAAGAGTGAAGGGTCTGGTGGCGTACGTTCAGGCGGGCTTGGTGATTCTGAACGTTGGCTCCGCGCATGGAGTGGGGGTCGGGGATGAGTTTCGGATCCTTCGCGTCAAGGACACCATCCAGGATCCCGCCACCGGTCGAATCCTGCGGGAACTGACTGAAGAGGTGGCGAGAATCCGCATTACTTCGACCGAGAATGATTCGTCGGAAGGGGCTGTGGCGTCCGGCGGGGGAATCGAAGTCGGCGATATCGTTCAAAATTACTGAATTAGAGGTCAAGGGCTGGACGTGCGGAATGCGTGTGGTTTGACGGGCTGGAAGCCCGTGCGCCCGTAGGACCGGCATCCTGCCGATCATTTCGATTGTCGGGCTGCAATTCCGTCCCACAGTTGTGCGGCGAGTGTTTCCGCTAACACTTGGCACAAGCGCCGCCAAGGCGCTCCCGCTCTTGCGTAGTAAAGCGCCTGGTTGACTTCCAGCTCCAACCCCAGGTACGTCCGCTCGTCAAACAGGGCGCGCAGTGAGGAGGTCAGACCGTCGGCTCTGCCCAAGTACGGGAAATTCCGACGGACCCGAAAGGGCGACCGGTCTCGCAGGCATGTCGCCCATTTTCCGGCAAAGCGCTTTTCCGCCGACCGCCTGGGGTCGTACAGAATTCCCACATCTGCGTCTCTGATCTTCCCATTCAAGATCGGCGCAAACGAGTGAATCGAGATGTGGCAGACGGTGCGATTCCGACCGGCCGCTTCCCGGACGAAGGCCTCCGCCCGATCCCGGTAACGATGGTAGTGCCGTTCCAGAATTCGCTCCCTCTCGCGCCGCGGAAGCGATCGACTGAATCTGGAAAACAGCCTGCGACTCGACAGCGACCGGTTGAGTTCGATCAGCAGGCGGGTTGTCGTCGAGTGGAACAATGGCGCATTCAGTCGCCGCGAGATTTCTCGGGCCAGGGGAAGGGCTCCCGGATCGTAGCCTTGATGGGATGCCAGCGCCGTTTCGCGTCCCTCGAACAGACTGCGGTGCTCGACAGGGACCTCGTTTCCTCCGTGCTCGCAGGTCACGAGCGGGACCAAGCGGCTCATTCGAAAAGGACGCCTTGCCGCAGGCAGTCCGCCAAGCGCCCGTAAACTGAGCGGAGGCGGGCCCGGGACGGGCTCCTGCCGGCGGCTGAAACGATTCTGCGGGCCAGCGTCCCCCTTTCCAGAATATGTTCCAAGGGACCCCGCCAGATCATGTCCAGTTCCCGATTCGAAACCTGATCGAACAAGTGCCGCCAAAGATCTGCAGCGCTTGACGATTCGGCTTCCAGTCCAAAGCAGCGCAGGTAGCGGGCGTCTCGAATCTCCAGCTCCTCCGCCCGTTCGATCGCCCCCTCGAAAATGGCGGCCAGACGTTCCACCCCCCAACCCTGGAGGTCCCGCATGTGAGTCCACTCCTCCGCGACCAACCGCTTTAAGACCGCTACGATGAATGCATACAGGGAAAGGTCCGCCCACGGACACTCCTGCATATCCAGCACGCGCACCTCGATGGAGTTGCGCTCGAATCGCGCGATGGCTCCACGCGAATTCAGCCATTCCTCCCTGAGAATCCCTTCCGGGTCGTAGGGAGCGATGTCGCTATAGATTTTCCTGAGTATCTTTTCCCGATACTCGGCCTCCGTAAAGACCGGTTCCGGAACAACGCGGGCGGTGATCGAGGGAACGCGACGCTGATTCTGCCGATATGCCTGCAGCCGATAGTCCATCAGTCCGGTGAGACGGCCCTCCATAATTGGGGAGCCGGCAGCCAGCGAGGGAAGTATGGGAAGGAGAAATCGGACGGCGGCATGGAGCTTTCCGAACTCCTCGTCACCCCGAAAAGGAAGATTCATGTGCAAGCTCTGAAGATTGGACCAGCCGTGGCCGCGGCAATCGAAAATTCGATCGTACGCCTCGTAGACCGCGCTGTATTCATGGGGCCAGAGTCGGGTTTCCCGAGCGGGATTCATCCAGGGGTGCATCGCGGTCGGCAAAAGCCTTGCGCCAAGGGGTTCCAGGATACCGTTGATCCTTTCGACGTGGTGCTGAAATCGACCAAGGAGCGGCGCCAGACGCTCGGCCGGACCAGTCGTTTTTAGTTCGATGACGTGAAGAACCAGTTCATTGGACCACGTGATGTCCGGGAAAACAGCGTCCGAGGCGAACTTTCCCTGCGCGGCCCGAATCACTTCGTCGGCAAGCGGCCGGACCGACAGTGAATCGGAGTCGACGATGACGTACTCGAGTTCGACGCCGAAGGCTTCAAACAGGCCCAGCGGCTTCGTGGGCGCCGGAAGAGCGGTCTTGCTCACGGGGCGGCCTGCTTCTTTCTTTCAATGCGTTCCAAAAAGACGGCCATGATGCGCAGATATAGATCGTCTTTGAGAACCTCGTCTTCATACCCCGCTTCGATGCTGGGATTGTCGTTGATCTCAATGACGTAGCACTTGCCCCCCGAAACCTTGACGTCGACTCCGTAGAGGCTGTCGCCGATCAGATTCGCGGCCTGCATCGCCATTCGAACGACTTTTCGCGGAGCTTCCTCCACCCGGAGAGTTTCCACACGCCCTTCCTGACGCTTCCCTTCCTCCAGGTTGCGAATGATTTGCCAGTGGCGACGGGCCATAAAATACTTGCAGGCGTACAGGGGCTTGCGGTCGATGGTTCCAATCCTCCAGTCAAAATCAGTGGGGAGAAATTCCTGGGCGATGATCAACTCGGATTTATCAAGCATCTTCAAACCGGCCTCGATCAGCGCCTCCTGCGAATCGACCTTGGAAACGCCCTGCGAAAAGGCGCTGTCGGGCTGCTTCAATACGCACGGCAAACCCAACTGCTCGACGACCGATTCCAAATTTTCCTTGCTGACGACCAGCGTCCGCGGAGTGGGAATCTGGTGACGGTTCAGCAGCTCGGCCAGATAGACTTTGTTCAGACAGCGCAGAATCGACTCGGGGTCGTCGATCACGACCAGCCCTTCCGCGCTGCCTCTGCGCGCGAAGCGATACGTGTAATGGTTTACGCTGGTCGTATCCCGGATGAACAGCGCGTCGAACTCTGCCACTCGTCCGTAATCGTCTCTGCCGATGATCTCGACGCCGAAATCGAGCGATTCGGCGGCTCGAACGAACTTCCGGATCGCCTTCGCATCCGAAGCCGGCTCCTCTCCGTTTTCGTCCCACAGGATGGCCAGGTCGTATCGGGTCTGGGCAAAGGTTCGGACGCTCGATCGGCGTCCGGAAAGATACTCCTGAGCGAACTCGACGACGAATTCACGATGACTCTCGGGAATCTCGCTGGCCGATATGGGATCGATGTTCTGAAGCTGCCAGCGATCGGTCCGAACGAAATAGGCCCGCAGCAGCGGCGAGTGAAAGAGCTTGAAAAGGTGCGAGCTGAGGCGGTCGTAACGCCGGGCGACGTTTCTTCCGAAGTAGATGCTCAGTACGAATCGATCCGACTGGATGGGCGAGAGACTCTTCTGAATCAGTTCGTCCAGTTCGTCGGAAACGAAACGAATCAAGGTCTGGGATTTCAGATCCTGGATGGTCGTGATGCTCGGAATCGCCTTGTGCCCGCGCGCTTCGGCCAGCAGAGAAACGTAATACCCGATGCTCTGATAGCGGTAAGAGCGGCACAGGTTGAAAACCTTCGCCCTTTTCAGGTCCACGTAGGTCCTGTCGGTCAGGAAGGCGCGGGCGGAAACCAGTTCGACTCCGGGAATCTGAAGGGGCCAGTTGTTCGGATTATTGGCGACGATCAGCGTCTTCATAAAGACTCGCCTGCGAACCTTACCCGGTCCATTCAGCGGGGCGGACGATCAGCAGGTTGGCGTCATAGGTGATCACCCCCAGCAGGATGGCCGAGATGGCTCGATGCAGATCGACTGAATAATACTGGGAGCTGGAAAACGGGTTCGGCAGGAGAGGATCAGCCACCAGCACGGTTCCGCTATCCCAGCCGTATCCGACGAGCACGACGAAATGCCCCGCGGGGCGGCCCCGTACGTCGTCGTAGCGCGATCCGTCCTCGCGGGCGCAACGGTACAGGTAGGTCGCACTCAAACCGGCGAGAACGGGGATCGACTGGTTCAGGTACCGACGCAGCAATTCCGGCGTCAGATCTTCGAACCGAAGTTCGCCGCCCAGTTCGAGAAATTCCAGGTAGGCTTCGGTGGCCCCGCGCAATTTCCGGTCTTCCTTGACCTGACTTTGCCGCTTCAACCCCTCGGCTGCGTCTCTTCCTCCATCCGCGAACCAGGTCGGATCAAACACGTGCAAGTCGTACGTGTAGATTGTGACCTGGTATCCCAGGCCAAGCGCATGGCAGCCCAGGTGGACGCCCAACGTCCCTCCCTCCCGCAATTGCGGCACCTCCCGGACCACCTGCTCGAGGGGAATGGAGTCACCGAAGTACCGGTAAACAGAGTGCAGGCAGGTGGGGCCGCAGGTTTGGCCGTCGGGTTGAGGGCCGATTTCAAACGCAATGGTGGTCGCCAAGCTCAAAGATCCCCTTCCCGCATTTTTTCGGCGAGGTAATCAGTGGCGCGCCAGGCCAGCGCCAGAATCGTCAGAGTCGGGTTCTTTTCGGACGCCGAGGGAAAAGCCGAGCCGTCGACTACAAACACGTTGTCCACCTCGTGCATCTGATTGAACTCGTTCAGAACGGACAGTTTAGGATCCGCCCCCATGCGACACACTCCGTGCTCGTGGATGGACGAACCGGGCGGATCGTGCACGTCGCGGTCGAACGGAACGATCTCCGCTCCCATCGTATGAAACAGCTCTTCGGCCATGTCGTACATGTGGTGGCGCATTTTTCTCTCGTTTTCTCCGAATTCCACCGAGATCTTCATCAGAGGGACGCCGTAGCGATCCGTACGCGCCTCGTCAACAGTGACGCGATTCTCAGGACGAGCCAGCACTTCGCCGAACGGGTGCAACCAGAATGCGGCAGGATATCGCTCCCGGACCTTCCGCTTGTATGCGGCCCCAAATCCAGGAACGTTGTTGGCCACCGGCATCGGGTCCATCTGTGCTCCGCTGGCCCACATCTGCATGCCGAATCCTCTCAGGTAATCTCCTCGATGGACGCGATGATTGAAGCGCGGAATGTAGATGTGTTCGCCGCCCAGTCCATCCTCATCCTGCACTTCCGCGCCGAACAATTGGGGAAGAAAGCCCATGATGTGGATCATCTGCTGTTCGCAGAAGTTGCGGCCCAGCTGATCGGAGCCGTTTCCCAGCCCGTTGGGGTGCCGGTCCGACTTGGAGTTGAGCAGAATCCGGGTGGAATCCATTGCCGAGGCTGCCATTACGACGACGCGACCATACACCCGTTCCTCTTGTCCGGTGTGCCGATGGAAATACTGCACTCCGGAAGCCTTTCCGGAGTCGTTGACCAGCACCCGAGCGGCAACCGCATTGGGGATCAACTTCAGTCGCCCGGTCTCTTCGGCAAACGGAATCAAGTGATCCGAAGAAGTGAAAAAGGAGGCCGTGTCGCAACCTCGCCCGCAGGCGCCGCAATAGTGGCAGGGGGGGAATCCGCGGTGCTCTCGCGTGATGTTGGCTCGCCGGATCGGCACCACCGGGATATCCATGGAGTTTGCGGCGTTTCGGAGAATCACTTCGCCGCAGCGGGGCGCCGGCGCCGGCATGTGATAGCGGCTTCCCGGCAGAATATCCAGATCGTCGTCTCCGCCGCAGATTCCGATCAATTGCTCCACTCGGTCGTAGTAGGGGGCCAGATCCTCGTACGAAATGGGCCAGGGGTTCCCCCAACCGTCGACGTCCGGTTCTCTCAGATTGATTTCCGAATAGCGCAGCGAAACCCTCCCCCAGGTGTTGGTCTTTCCTCCGACGCCCCAGACTCGAAACAGATCGAACGGCTTGTCCGGCGGGGTCAGATACGGCTGTTCCTGCGTGTCCAGGAAGAAATCCAGCGGCTTTTCGCCCTCCCGAACCCGCGCATGCCACTCGAAGGGGAGGACATGCGTCCAGAAGTCTGACCGCTGAAATCGATCCCCTGCGTCGAGCATCAGCACGTTGACGCCTTTCTGCACGAGATTGTAGGAGGCCATCCCTCCCGAAGCGCCGCTTCCGATCACGATTACATCATGCTCTTGTTGAGAACGAATAACTTCCATAATCGAACACCGATTATACTCGACAACCGGCAGGATCATAGTTTCCAGCCTCGGTCATCGCTGCGGGGGTGAAGATCGCCAAGCGACTCCCGGCAATTAGGAAAGAGGCCGCGACCGCACCCGGAAAATGCGCGGCCAGCCTCGTCTAAGGAACGTAATACGTCGGAGCCTCGGGTCCCACCGGCATGCCGAGGCCGAAAACCCAGAGGTAGAAGAGGGCGACCCATCCGACCAGAAACGTCAGCGTGTAGGGGAGCATGATGCTGATGATGGTCCCGATTCCGAGGTCTCTGTCGTAACGGTTCGCAAATGCGAGAATCAGCCCGAAGTAGCTCATCATCGGGGTAATGATGTTGGTCGTGGAGTCTCCGATGCGATAGGCGGCCTGAATGACTTCCGGACTGTAACCGATCAGCATCAGCATCGGCACGAAGATGGGCGCAGTTATAGCCCACTGAGCGGAAGCGCTGCCCAGCATCAAGTTGACGAAGCAGCAGAGCAGGATGAATCCGATGAAAACCAGCGGGCCGGTCAAACCGGTCGCCAGCAGGACCTCCGCCCCCTTGACGGCTACGATTGGGCCCAGATTGCTCCAGCCGAAGAAGGCCACGAACTGCGCCGCGAAAAAGACCAGCACGATGTAAAGTCCCAGCGATCTCATGGAAGCCGCCATCCCGTCGATCACGTCTCGATCGCTGCGCATGGTCCCGGTGACCCTGCCGTAGACGTAGCCCGGCACGAGAAAAAACACGAAGATCAGAGACACCATTCCGCGCAGAAAAGGAGAGTTGAGGACTTCGCGGGTCTCCGGATTTCGAAGAACTCCCCACTCCGGCACAACCGAAAGAGCCAGCAAACCGCTCATGAGCAGGACCGCCGCCCCGGCCCATTTCAATCCGCGAATCTCGTCCGGAGTCAGTGGATCCATCGAGCGGTCGTCCGCCAGATCTTCAGTCGCCTGGGAGGGATCGTATTCTCCGAGGTTCGGTTCCACGATGCGCAGCGTCACCCACGTGCCGACGATGGTGATCAAAAACGTGCTGACGATCATGAAATACCAGTTCACCGCCGGGTGGACCATGTATTCGGGATCGATCAACCGCGCCGCCTCCTCGGTGATTCCGGCCAGCAGGGGATCGACCGTCCCGATCAGAATATTGGCGCTGTAGCCGCCGGAGACGCCGGCGAAGGCAGCCGCCATCCCGGCGATCGGATGCCGGTCCAGGGCCAGGAAAATGACGCCGGCCAGCGGGACGAGCAAGACGTAGCCCATCTCGGAGGCCGTGTTGGAGACGACGCCGGAGAAGACGATGGCGACCGTCACTACGAGCCTGGGAGAAAGGAATCCAGATTGCTCCGAATCCCGCCTTCCTCCCGGAAACGCGGCCCGCAGCACGAGTCCCCGGATGGCAGCGCTGATCAAGCCGGATTTCTCAGCGACGCCCACTCCGAGCAGCGCCACCAGAACCGTTCCCAAGGGGACGAATCCGGTGAAATTGGTCACCAGGTTTTCTACAACGCGTCGAAGCCCGTCGGCGTTCAGCAGGCTCACCGCGTGGATGACGCCCTCCGGAGAGCGGCCTGACGCTCCGGGCGGACGCGGATCCAGCGCATGCCAGCCCAGCCAGCCTGCCATTCCGCTGACTAGAATGACGCCTCCGGCAAACAGAGCAAACAGGGTGACCGGATGGGGCAGCAGGTTGCCCAGCCACTCAATGACCAGAAGAAACCGGGAGAACCACCCGCGCTTCGGGGCGTCCGGTTGGGATTCGTTCGAGCCCTCGCCGTTCCGGGTCATGGGGCGGTCTCGCTCCGCAAGCGAAACCGGCGGGATCTCCCGTTCAACGGGATGCCCGCGAAGCAGAGTCCGATCGAGCCGCGGAAATGACTCACAACGGGGCGTATTCTACACCATGCCCGCCCCGCCGTCGCCGCTGCAACAAACGGGACGGGGTCTGGAAAATTGCATTTCGGCGAAATCCTCCCCAAACACCGCGATTATTGCCGTATTGTCACAAGATTTGACCGTCATCCCGCCGAAATGCAATTTTCCAGACCCGGTCCCGTTTGTTGCAGCGGAGTCAGGCGAGCCGGAGCTTTTTGGCGGCACTGTCGGCTGCATTTCTCCCCGTCCTGGCCGCAAGCCAGAGAGGCGCCGCAAGGAAAAGCTCGACGAAGGTGAACCATGCGGCTCCGACGGGGCTGAACGGATCTTCGGCGAAAAACTGATACAGAGGCACCAGCACCGGCCATCCCAGCTTCCAGTCGGCGAAGGGCCAGAACAGCATCACCCCGTGGGCTTCGGCGTCGGCCGTGCACAGCAGGTCTATCAGGCCGTGGCTCATCAGGACCGCAAGAAAGAGGGGCGCGGAAATCCCGCGCAGCCTGTGGGGCCGCACTCGGGGCCAGACCAGCGTCAGCAAGACCGCGAAGGGCGCAGAATGCGACCAGGTGCGATGGTACGAATCG
>DATKAT010000188.1:0-15502 GCA_035514675.1 Acidobacteriota bacterium
AGGATCGCGACGTATAGATTGGCAGCAACTTCGGGGCTGATTTCGGCCGACAGCGCCTTCAGCAGCTTGTACGCCATTTCCGCGACGGCGGCGGCCTCCGGATCGATCCAATTCAGGTGGCCGTAGCGATCGTTCTTCGGGTGATGGTCGATGTTGATGGTGAAGTACGCGTCGAGCCCCTGAATCCCAGTCCTCTCATAGGCCCCGCACTCCAGCACCAGCAGGGCGTCGTATGCGCCTTCCGCCCGATCGCTGATCCGGATTCGGTCGATTCCCGGCAAAAAGGTAAACAGATCCGGCGGAGAATCGGCCTGAATCCACTCCACTCGCTTGCCCAGCGCCTCCAGCCCCAGCCCCAGCCCCAGCGACGTGCCGATGGAATCGCCGTCGGGTCTGGAGTGCGAAGCGATCAGGAGCCGCTCGCGGCGGCCCAGCTCTTTGACAATAGCATCCATAGCGATTTATTCAAATTCAATCATCTGGACGGAAAACTCCACCAGTTCCCCGCCCAGGGTCCGTTCGCATTCGCGTCGGAACTGATCCGCAAGTCGTTCCAGGGTCATTCGATCGGGTCCAATGGAGACAGCGCCCAGACGGCCCCTCTGCCAAAGTTCCTGATATCCGATCTCGGAAATGGAAAAATTGAATCTGGAACGGAGGCGGTCGGCCGTCCCCCGCATGACCCTGCGTTTATCTTTAAGCGAGTGGCTGTAGGGCAGGAACAGCTCCAGCGAGCAAAACAGAATCGGCAAGATTCGAACCTCTCTATCGTCAGGCGGAAATCAGGAAAGCTCGGGCGCCACCTCTTCCTTTACAAAGATTTCGACCACGTCTCCGACCTTGATGTCGTTGAAATTGGCGATGGAAAGACCGCATTCATATCCTTGCTTCACCTCATTGACGTCGTCCTTGAATCGCTTCAAAGAGTCGAGTTTCCCCTCATAGACGACAACGCCGTCGCGCAGGAGGCGCGCGTGAGCGTTCCTTTGAATGATCCCGTCCTGCACGTAGCAGCCTCCCACCGTGCCGAAACGGGGGACTCTGAAGGTTTCGCGAACTTCGGCCCGCCCCAGATATTTTTCCTGGATCGTCGGCTCCAGCAGTCCGAGCATGGCCTGCTGGACGTCGCTGGCAACGTCGTAAATGACGCTGTAAAGGCGAACTTCGACCTCCTCGCCTTCCGCCAGATTTTGCGCTTTCGTTTCCGGCCGAACGTTGAATCCGATCACGATGGCGTTCGAAGCCGAAGCCAGCAGAACGTCGGATTCGGAAACCGCACCGACGCCCTTGTGAATGACATTGATGCGAACCTTCCCGGAACTCAAGTTCTGAAGGGTTTCTTCCAGGACTTCAACGGAACCCAGCGCATCCGCTTTCAAGACCACGGCCAGTTCCTTCACTTCGCCCGCCTGCAGCTGGGCATAGAGTTCCTCGAGGCTGACCTTCGAAGACTTGGACAATTCCTGCTCCCGATGTCGCTCCTGGCGGAACTCCACAATTTCCCGGGCGCTGCCGGCGTCTTCGACGACTTGAAAGACGTCGCCGGCCTGCGGCATTCCCTGGAGCCCCAGGAGCTCGACGCCGCTGCTGGGTCCGGCCTCCCGAATCTGGTTTCCTCGATCGTCGAACATGGCGCGCACCTTCCCGAAAGACGACCCGGCGATGAAATTGTCTCCGATTCGCAGGGTTCCGTTCTGCACCAGGATCGTCGCCACGGAGCCGCGTCCCTTCTCGAGTTTTGCCTCTAGGATGACGCCGGAAGCGCCGCGCAGGGGATTGGCCCTCAACTCCAACAAATCCGATACCAGCAAAATCATCTCCAGCAGGAGATCGACGTTGGTACCGTCGATGGCGGAGACCTCCACCATGACGGTTTCACCGCCCCAGTCTTCGGGGGCCAGGTTCAGATCGCTCAATTCCTGCTTGACTCGCTGAGGCTGCGCGTCAGGTTTATCGATCTTGTTGATCGCGACGATGATCGGAACCTCGGCCGCGCGGGCATGGTCGATCGCTTCGCGGGTTTGCGGCATGACTCCGTCGTCGGCGGCCACCACCAGAATGACGATGTCGGTCGCCTGGGCGCCGCGGGCGCGCATCCTGGTAAACGCTTCATGGCCCGGCGTGTCGATGAAAACCACGCGGCGGCCCGCCGTCTCAACATGATAGGCGCCAATGTGCTGAGTGATCCCTCCGGCCTCCCCCTCGGCCACTTTCGTCTTGCGAATGTAATCCAACAGTGTGGTCTTGCCATGATCTACATGCCCCATGACGGTGAGGACAGGCGCTCGAACCACCAGGTCTTCGGGCCGGTCCTCGATCTTTTCCTGCTTGGCCGCCTCTTCCTCAAAGCTGACGAATTCCGGAATCAAGCCGAACTGCTCGCAGATCGCCTCTACAACGCTTTCGTCCAGCACCTGGTTGATGCCCGCCATGATGCCCTTCTGCATCAGAAAGGAGATGATTTCATTGCTTCGGATGCCTGTTTTTTCGGCAAGCAGCTTCACGGTGACTTTTTCGGAGAAGGTGACTTCTCGCGGAACGATCGGTTTGGGGGCTTCTTTAGGCTTGGCCCTGTCGACCGGCTGCGGCGCCGCAGGCTTCGCCTTTTCGGCAATGGGCTCCTTTCGAACCGGCTGCACGGGCGTCGCGGCCTTTCTGCGAATCGGGCGAAGGGGAGCTTCCCGGACCGGGGGCTTGGCTGCCGCTTTCTGCGGAACCTTGGCAGCCGGCGCCTTCCCCTCTTTAGCCGCCTCCGCGGCTTCGGTCTTCGCGGCAGGCGCCTGCGCCCCGGCCGCTTTCTGCGCTTCGGCTTCCAATTCGGCAGGGGCCGGAACCTGCTGCTTTTCTAGCAGTTCGGCGGAAGCTTGCGCTTCGACCCTTTCGATCAGCGGCTCGTCATCGATACTGACTTCTACCTTCTTCGGCGCCTCTTCCGCCTCCGCCTCGACCTTCCTGCGCACCGTCGGGCGTTTGACCTTCCGAGGTCTGAGCGAACCGGTGGTCAGCGGACTTTCCAGTTCCGGAATCTCCGGCGCCTCCTCGACCGCCTTGGAGGCGCCCGCGCGCTTGCGGGGCTTGCCGAGCTCCTTGATGGAACGACGAACTTTTGAAGGGGCTGCCTTCTTGGGCTTCTTCTCCGTCTTCTTTTCCTTTTCTTCGAGTTCCGCCTCCACCATCATTTGCAAGCGCTTGCGGATTCTATTGGCAATGTCGGTGTCGACGGGAGTGTCCGCAGACGGGACCCACACCCCGATTTTCTTCAGTTCGGAGATGACAACCGTGTTCTTGATGTCAAATTCCGAGGCCAGCTCTTTTACCTTCACTTGTTCCATTTTGTCCAAGTCGCCCGCTAAAGGTTTCTGTAACGAATTCAGAATCGTTACGCTTCCGGCAATTCCTTCTCGGTTTCCTCCTCCGATGCTTCCCCGGAAGGCTCCAGCGCCCCCTGCTTTTCCAGAATCTCTGCCGACTGCTCGGCTTCGGCCTCCATGATTGCCGCCGCCGACCGCTCCTGAGCCGCCTGCCGCTCGGCTACAAACGCCGCCGCGCCGGCCAAGAGCTTCTCCGCGGTTTTCGCTCCGATTCCGGGAATCTCCTGCAGCTCCTCGACCGTCATGGCGCTGAGCTTCTGAATGGAGTCGACGCCCGCTTCCTCCAGTCTTGCGCGCATCACGCCCCCCACCCCTTCCAGTTCGGACACCGGGTTGGCGGCCTCATCGGCCGGCGCCAGCTGATCCATCTGAGTCAGAATCTCCTGCTTCTTCTCCCCTTCGCTCTTGATGTCGATTTCCCAGCCCAGGAGCTTGGAAGCGAGCCGAACGTTCTGCCCCTTGCGGCCGATGGCCAGAGACAACTGGTCTTCGGGCACGATCACTTCCAGGACCTTCACAACGGGATCGGCAACCAGGACGCGAGAGATTCGGGCCGGATTCAGAGCGTTAATCGTGTAATCAACGATATCGTCCGAATACTTGATAATATCAATCTTTTCACCCCGCAACTCCCGAATCACCGCGTTGATCCGGCTTCCCTTCATGCCCACGCAGGCGCCCACCGGATCGACGGAATCCTCTCTGCTCGCTACGGCAACCTTGGCTCTTTCTCCGCCTTCCCGGACCGCGTTTTTGATGATGACCGTCCCGTCGTAGACTTCCGGAATCTCCTGTTCGAACAACCGAATCAGGAGGCTCGGATCCGTTCTGGAAAGTACGATCTGCGGCCCCTTGGCAAGGCGATGGACCCGAATGATCACGGCGCGGATGCGATCCCCCAGATTGTACTGCTCGTTGCGGGACTGCTCGAAAAAGGGCAGGATGGCTTCGGTGCGGCCGATATCCAGGATGACGTCCCGGCCCTCGTAACGCCGGATGATCCCATTGACCACGCTTCCGATTTCGTCGGAAAACTCCTTGAAGACATTTTCGCGCTCGGCTTCCCGAACTTTCTGAACGATCACTTGCTTGGCGGTCTGGGCGGCGATTCTGCCAAGTCCCTGCGTTGGTTTCGGAATCTCGATGAAATCGCCGACTTCAAAAGTCTCATCCAGCTTGAGCGCCTCCGCCAGCGACATCTGGGTGGCCGGGTCCTCCACCTCTTCGACGATCTCCTTGAGAGCGTAAATGTCGATCGTGCCGGATTCGGAGTCGAATCGAGCCTGCAGGTCTTCGTTGGTCCTGAAGTACTTTCGCGCAGCTGCGGCCATGGCGTCTTCCAGGGCTTCCCGCACCACCTGCGGATCGATCCCCTTCTCTTTGCTCAGTTGCTCGATGGTCTGACTCAAGATATTGGCCATAATTTTCCAGTTTGACCCTCAGTTTAATGGAATCCGGAGATCCGGTGGAGTTACTTGAAACGATAGACCAGATTCGCTTTCTTTATTTTCTCAAAGGGAATCGAATAGAGCTTTCCATCACAGTCCAAGGCAACCAAGCCGCTGGAAAAGTCGCGGATCACTCCCACGAAGTTGCGTCGGTTTTCTATCTTTTCTATCGTTGTCAGCCGAACTTCCTTTCCTTTGAACCGCACGTAATCGGCCTCCTGGAACAAGGGCCGTTCGATTCCCGGCGACGACACCTCCAGCACGTATTGAACGGGGATGAAGTCCTCCACGTCCAACAAAACTCCGATCTGGCGGCTCACGTCGGCGCAGTCGGAGATGCTGACGCCGCCCGGCTTGTCAATGTAAACGCGCAGCACTTGAGGAGCTCCTCCGCGAAGCTCAACCTGCACTTGCACCAGTTCGAAGCCTTCCGCCTCCACCACCTCCCGGACCAGGTTTTCGACCTGCGCCTCTACGTTTAACATCCTCAATTGAACCGCAAAATAAAAAAGTGGGCGTTCCGCCCACTTTTCGGTAGACAAATCTAACGACTAAGTATAGCTAATCGGTGAACTTAATTCAATACGTCGACGCGCCCGATTTCCTGCAGCAGGGGCAGTATCCGATCCGCCGGAGCGGCGACCGTCAGAACGAAACGGGAGTCGACGTTTCGGGTACGGATCGTTTCCTGCAGACTTTCCGGAGTCACGCGGGCCAAACGTAGACCGAACGTGCTGATGTGATTGATTCCGAGGCCGTACAACTCCGTTTCCAGAACCGTAAACATGCGCAGGAAGGGGTCCTTCAGGTTGCTTCGATATTCTCCGAGAACCAGACGTCGGGCTTCCTGAAAACGCCCGGGGTCGATTTCTCCGCTCTGCAGCTGCCGAGCCATCCGACACAGCCTTTCCAGATAGGCTCCGATGTGGCCCGCCGGCGCCTGGATGCTGACCTCCAGAAGACCAGGCATTTTTCGAGCCTCCACACGGGCGCTGGCGCGAATCTGGTTCGAAGAGGAAACTTCGCGGGCCCAATCGGGAAAGTGGAGCGTCAGATACTGGCCGAGCACCTTAAGTGCGAAATACTCGGGCGACGACCGTTCCGCCCCCAGCTGGCCCCATCGAAACAGGCTGGAATCGGCGTCTGAGTTGAGCAGATAAACAATCGCATCATCGCGCTCAGGGGCTTGTCGAAAAGTAAAGGGAAGCGCCGTCCCCCGAACCCACGAGCCCCAGCGACGGCTGAACCGGCTGAAAAACAAATCCGGGTCGGGCGGGGAATAAATCGCCAGTTTGGCTTGATTGGGCAGCATCAGCCTCCGATATTGGAATCGGATGTCGGTCAGATAGACGTTCTCCAGGCTCTGCAGACTGCCTTTCACCGACTGAGCGTACGGATTTCCGTCAAAGACCTGCGAAATCAGAGCTTCCCGTGTCCGCGTCTCGATGCCGTCCCGCCCCGACTCGAGATCGGCCATGACCCGCCTACGCACCCGTTCCAGGCTGTCTTCGTCGAAATCGGGTCGGACGATTACTTCAGAAAGGAAATTGAGTGCTTCCTCTAGCCGGTCAGGCGGCGCAGTTCCGAAAAAGTAAAGCGCGTCCCAGTCGACTCGAAGGTGGATCTCTGCGCCGGCCTGGCGGAGGCCGTCCTGGAGCGTTCCCTCAGGATACTGTTCGGTCTGTTCCAGCAGCATCGACGCCATCAGGTAGGTGGCGCCCCACTTGTCGACCGGATCAAAGGCCGCCCCATTTTCAATCATCAAAATGAACGGGGCCTCTCCCGGATCTCCTTCAAAACAAAGGACTTCCATCCCATTTAGGAGCAGGCGCTTTCGAAACTCGGGGATTTCAATCCGGCTGTTCAACTCCGAAGCCGAGGCCGGAGCGGATATAATGCAGATCAGCAGAACCAGGAACGCCCATGAAGGGCGGTCGCGCTTTGGAGAAGTTGAAGTCGGATATCTTGCCATCTTTTGAATCAATCTGCATGGTCATTTTAGACGCTGATGAAAGTGAGGAGCAACTGAAGCCGCTGCTCTCCCTGGAAGCGATCCAGTTCCGCACTTGTCCGAACGGCCTGGAAGTCGCGACCTGGGAGGATCCGACCCAGCCGCTGGTCTCCAGCGTCATGCTCTACCGCGCAGGGCCTCGCTTCGAACAGCCGGGCAGCACCGGGATCTCTCATTTCCTGGAACATATGATGTTTAAGGGAACAAGTCGTTTCAGGAAAGGCGAAATCGACCGAATCACGGCTAGAAGCGGAGGCTTCAACAACGCGTTCACCACCTTCGACTATACCGCGTACTACTTTCAGTTCGCTTCTGATCGGTGGTGGCCGGCCCTGGATATCGAAGCCGACAGAATGCGAAACCTGATCCTGGATCCTGTCGAGTTCGAACTCGAGCGCCTCGTCATCATCGAAGAGCTCAAGATGGAGCTGGACAATCCATGGTGCGGGCTCCGCCGCATGGTGGAGGAGGCCGCCTTCCCCGACAACCCTTACGGGCGGCCCATCATCGGCTACGTTCAGGACGTCGAAGGGATCCGGGTGGATCAGATGATGTCTTATTACGATCGGCACTATCGCCCGGAAAACGCTCTTCTGGTGATCGTTGGGAACTTCGAGCGTCTCCAACTGGAGAAGCGGCTGGACGACTACTTCGGTTCGGCTGAACCCTTCGACGCCAGCCCCTGCCTCTACCGACCGCTTCCGAGGCCGGCGGCCGCAGGTCCGATTCGTGTCGAAGGCGAGCAAAAGACCCAGGTTCCGAAAATGCTGGCAGCCTTTTACTCGCCTTCGCTTCGCAGTCGGGACTTCGCTCCTTTCCTCGTGCTGGATAAACTGCTGGCTGAAGGAAAACTGTGCCGCCTCTATCAAAGTCTGATTGAAAACGACGATCAGGCCACGGCTTTGGACGCGGAGCTCGACGAGACGTTCGACTCCTATCTCTACCTGATTCGCCTGGAGCTTTCTTTGGAAGCCGACATGGAACGCGTCGAAGAGCGGCTATTCGAAGAGCTTGCGGACTTGAACTCCATCGATGAAGCCGAGCTGGAGCGCAGCAAGAATCAGTTGCTGACGGAGCTGGTTTCCGATTTGGAAACTGGGCTGGAACGGGCCGTCCGGTGCGGGCACTATCGCCTGTTCGGGAAGTTGCAGCTTCTGTTCGAAATGCCGGATCGCATTCGCCGGGTCACTGTCGACCGGATTCGAGACGTCGCGTCCCGATACCTGCGGCCTAACAAAGCGGTCGTCGGAAGGCTCCAGCCATGATTTGAGGAGAACGTAACAGTTGCTGCCGCGATCGATCGTACGGGAAGAGCAAGCCAACGGCATGGTGTGGATCGCCTGTCCGAACAGGCGATTGCCTCTGATATCGCTGAATTTTTTTCTGCTTGCCGGCAAAGATCAGAATCCGGATCGTCTTCCCGGTCTGGCGACGATGACATCCCGGCTCCTGAATGAAGGGAGCCGGAACTACCCCGGTCTCCGGTTTTCGGAGGAAATGGAGAAGCTGGGCGTCGAATTCAGCAGCTTCGTGGAAAGGGAAATCACGGGCATTTCCCTGCAATTTCTGCCGGAACATCTGGAGCCCTCCGTCATGCTTCTGGCCGAAATGGTGCGCCGACCTGAATTCTCTGAGCGACGTTTCGAACAGGAGCGGGTTCGCGTTCAGAATCACGTTCGCTCGCTAGAGGACGATTCCCAGGTCGTATGCAGCCAGCTGTTTAACTCCGCAATTTACGAAGGCTCCCCCCCCCTCCAGCATCCGACACTGGGAACGCTGGAGAGCCTGCAGGCCCTGTCTGCGGACGATCTGAAGAAATTTCATCGAGGGCAGTACTCGCCGGAGCGCTCCTGCCTGATCGGCGCGGGCGACCTCGATCCGGAACGGCTGTTTTCGATTTGTCGACGCCATTTCGCGGATTGGTCGAATCCACAGGCCGAAAGATTGCGCACCTTCCGCTTTCAAAGGCAATCCGCTCCCAGATTTATCGAGCGCAAGATGGATAAGGAGCAGACCGTGGTCTATCTGGGACACTTGGGAGTCCCGAGAACGGACCCCGATTTCTATGCTTTACAGGTGCTGGACGCGATTCTGGGAGGGGGCCCCGGCTTCGCCAGCAGGATTCCCAGCGTGTTGCGGGACGAACTGGGACTGGCTTACTCGACCTTCAGCGATCTGACCGGCTCCAGCGGCATTCATCCCGGACGCTTTGTCGCGTTCATCTCGACATCTCCGGAAAACGCCGGCCGCGCGATTTCGGCATTGTCCGGCCAAATCGAGAGGATTCGATCGGAGCCGGTGGACGAGGAGGAACTGGCCACGGCGAAGGAGTTTCTGACCGGGAGCTTCGTTTTTGAGTTTCAGTCCAACGGAAATCTCGCCAGGTTTCTGCTGAATCGGGAATTGTTTGCGCTGCCCGTCGATTTCCCGTCGCGCTATGCGGGATGGATTCGCCAGGTGACTCGGGATCGGATCCTGAAGGTTGCCCGCCGTCATTTGGATGCTGTAAACTACACCATGGTTGTCGTAGGGCCTTCAGGAGCGAATGGAAGTCCCGTTCTCTCCGCAAATTTCGGCGATTCCGTCCCGTGAAACAATTCATAGCCTTGATGTTCGCCTCCGGATTTCTTCTTGTGTCAGTCGTCGGCTGCACGAAGCGCCCTCCGCCTTTGCCCCCGCCGCCCGCGGCGGATCGGCCCGGCCCTGCAACGGCCGACGACCCCTCTGACGTCCCAGCCGACAGGGAGCTGTCTCTGGAACTTTGGATCGAACCTCTCCGAATTCAGGCCGGCGAATCCGCACTGTTGCGTTGGGAGACTCAAGGCGCGGCCAGCGTACGAATCGAGCCCAACATCGGCGAGGTGGACTTGTCGGGCCGCATTCGGTTTTTCCCCGATACGACGACGACCTACTCGGTGACGGCCGAAAGTCCGGCGGGACGGCGGACGACCAAGACTGTGACCGTGGAAGTGTTGGCCGGCAGTCCGGATTCGCCGGATGTGCGGGACTTGCGGGCGCCGACTCACAGGGAGGGGTTTGAGACCAATGTGAGGCCTGTTTTTTTCGCCTTTGATGACGCCGCGCTCAGTGAAGAGGCTCGCTTCACGCTGGACGGCAATATACTCTGGCTGCAGCTTCCGCAGAACCGGGGCCTCCGTTTTGTAATCCAAGGCCACACCGATCAACGGGGCAGCGAGGAGTACAATCTGGCGCTTGGCGACAGGCGTGCCCAGGTTGTAAGGGAATATCTGATCGCTAACGGAATCAATTCGGCTCGCATCATGGCCGTCTCTCTGGGAGAGGAAAGGCCCTTCGTTCAGGGGGACACCGAGGAGGCGCACGCCTTGAACCGACGCGCTCATTTCGTGCTCCCGGACCAGTCTGCTCATCCTTGACGCGATCATGTTTGAATCTCGGGAGCCGAAAACACTCAAAAGACTTGGCAAATTCCTCCCGATTTCCGTCGGGGCGTTTCTCCTGATCGTCGCCGGCGTCGTCTACCTGGCTACCAAGGATGGAGCGGTGGAGGCGGAGCTGATCGGCGTCTTGCGCGAGGGAACCCCGGATTACGAGTGGTACAGGCCCCTTGTGGAGCTGCAGGACCCAAAAATCTCGATGGGGCGAAACTTGGCCGGCAACCGCATCCTGATGCTTTCAGGCGTGGTGGAGAATCGCGGAGAAAAGACGCTGGACGTGATCGAGATGCGAGTCGAGTTTTTCAATTATGACGTGTTGGTTGGCGAAACCGTTCGCACACCGATTCGACCCGGACCATATAGTCCGCCCATCGCTCCTCTCTCCAAGCGGTCTTTCGACTTTTATCTGCAGGAGTTTCCAGAAGACTGGATGGCCGGAAGCGCGGAAATGTCGCTGCAAGGATTCCGCTTCGTGGAATCAAATTGAATAAGGACCGCGGAACCGGCACTGGATTCGAACCCGATCAGCGCCCCGGTCGGAACGGGACTGACGCGCTACTTCCCGAATCATCGCCTCCCGCCGGCTGCGCACTTCCAGAATCGGAGAGCGCCGGCTGACCGTCACCGCAACGGACGCCTTCCGGCGCCGATCGTAGGCCTGCCTGCTTTGGGGATCGGAAAGGACTTCATAGGCTTCTTGCACACGGCGAAACCGCTCGGAATCGGGGCGGCGCGCCTGATCAGGATGAAAAAGCATCGCCTGGCGCCGGTAGGCCCTTTTGACTTCGGCTGCGTCGGCGTCGTCGGAAATCTCCAGAATTCTGTAGTAATCCATCGTTTTGCGAAATCTGACGCTCCGTATTGCCCGTCACATTTTAAATCAAAGCCCCTGATTTGTTGAGTGTCCGTTTGAGCGAACCGCGCACTTCCTAGCCTGGATTTTGCAGGCGGATCCAACTGCGGCGGCGGACCCGCCTGCAAAATCCAGGCTAGCGAAGTCGAACGACCAGCGGCGAAGCGGCGGGCGGGCTTTCCATGCGACCCGGCAGGAGGCGCTGTGAATCTGCAGGTCACTGATCCACAAACTTCAGGCAAACGACCGTGATGTCGTCGGCCTGCTCCACTCCGCGGGACCAGGAGAAGACTTCTTCTACTACGAGCCGCTGAATGTCCTGAGCGGTCAGAAACAAATTCGGCTGGATCAATTCGATCAGCTTCTTTTCTTCAAACATTTCACCCCGAGCGTTCTCGGCCTCGGTGACGCCGTCCGTATACAGGAGAGCCACGTCGCCGGACCGCAAGTGAAAGGTCGCTTCCCGGTATTCAACGTCTTCGAAGAGTCCGACGACCGTCCCTCCCTCCGTGAGGCGGTGAATCTGGGACTTTCGAAAAACCAGCGGGGGGTGCTGGCCCGCGTTGCAGTACTGGAGGCTCCTGCGCATCGGATCGTAGTGAGCGAGAAAGAGCGTCGAAAAAGCCTCTGGCGAGGACTGTCGGTACAAGTGTCGGTTGACCTCCCTGGCGGTCCGCGACAGTCGCATGTCACCGGCGCCCATCAGGGCCTCCTGGAGCAGGCGGCTGCGCAATGCCGACTGCATGCTGGCCATCAGCAGCGCCGCAGAAATCCCCTTTCCGCTGATGTCTCCCAGTACGATATCGACGGCGCCCGATTCAAAAGGGATGAAATCGTAATAGTCCCCGGAAACTTGGCGAGCCGGCGTGCAGCCGGCCGCAAGTTCCATCCCGCGGACCACCGGAATCCCGTGCGGAAAGAGTTGCCGCTGGACTTCCCGGGCGATTTCGATCTCTTTCTCCAGCCACTCTTTTTCGGAGACTTCCTTCATCAGATTAGAAAGCCCTTCAGACATCCGATTAAAGGAGTCCGCCATCGCATCGAGCTGATCCCTTTTCCGACTCGGAATCTGAAACCCGATCCTGCCTTGCTGAATCTGGCGCGCGCCTTCGTATAGGTTATCGACCGATGAAGTGATGCTCCTGGCGATCGCGATTCCGATCAGGAAGGCCGCCGACTCCACCGCCAGGAAAATCGCCCCAAGGATCACGATCAGGCCAAAGACGGGTCCGGCCGCCTGTGCGAAGAAGTGACTCAAGAGGGTGCGCATGGGAATGGCCAGCAAGATCGCCTCGGCCGGCAGTTCCCCACCGCTCTCCCACTGAATGGGGCGGAAAAAATGCGCCCAGGAAATCGACAGGCGTCCGTGCCGAGCGGAAAAACTGGAATAGAGGGCCTGAAACTGTCCGGCGTCGGCGTCCGGAGTGGTTCGGGTCAAAGCCATCTCGATTGACGTGCGCCGCCGAAAGTAGTCGAATACTCGTTCGTCGAATGGGAGCAGCAGCGCCACCGACAAGGCTGCATCGTCGTCGGCGACTGTCTCCAACGAGCAGAAAAACAGCTGGTTCCGATGCCGGACCAATCCGCTGAAACTGCTTTCCAACCATTCCGGAGCCTGCCAGGATTCCAGCGGCCAGTTCCGTGCGGAGACCGCGCCTACCGTTTGCCAGCGCGCATCACTCGTCCGCCGAAACAGCGCCAGCCCAAGGGTCTCAAATCCAGCCGATTCTCTTTCCAACGTTGAACGCGCCGCCTCCATCATCCTCTCGTCCGAAACGGGGCCCGGGAGTCGATAGGCTTCCAGCATCAACCGGTGGCTCACTTTCTCAAAGGAAAGGAAGATCTCGCGCAGCTCCGCCTCGAGGTAAACCGCGCTCAACTGCTTGAAAACCAGAGTCCCGACCAGCCAGAAGATCAGGAACAGGATCGCGAGAGGAACGACTCCGACGAGCAGATACGCGACGATGATCTTGTTGCGTACCTTCCACAGAAGCCTCCTGAACAGCAGCCGAAGAAACCGGTAAAACCAGTAGGCGCCGCTGAAGATCAGTAGAGCCAGGCCGATGTCGTGCAGGATTCCAAAAATGCTGCCCGGAGAATAACTCTGGATGGCCAGTCCGAGAAGAAAGAGGAAAATCGCTGCAAATGAAAATCGAATCATCCTGGGCATGCGAGAGTCGTCCAATTCCGCCGATTGCGTGTGGGCTGCGCGGATTCTCCGGGGCGACATTATAATGTAAACTCACAGCTTCGAACACGACCGGGAGGAGCCCCGCAGCGCAGCGTCGGGATTCTCCTCATTGCCGATGCAGTCAAAGCGTTTCAAGAACTCCGTGCTGTGGATTTTCGTCGACGGCCTCGGGCTGGGGAGCAGAAATCCCGCCGTCAACCCTCTGGCGGCGTTTCGCCCCACAATTCTCAACTTCTTCGATGGCGCGCTCCAGGCGCTGCCCTGCGGCGGTCTCTGCCTGAAGACCGATGCGACTCTCGGCGTGGAGGGATTGCCCCAGAGCGCGACAGGTCAAACCAGCCTGTTTACCGGCCTGAACGCCCAGAAAATGATGGGCCGGCACCTGCAGGGATTCCCCAATCAGAAGCTTAAAGAATTGATCGGCCGCTGGTCGGTGTTTCAACGACTGAAAGACGCCGGAAAACAGGTGACCTTTGCGAATGCATACACGCCTGAGTTCTTCGAAAGGCCCTCCCGGAGAGTCTCCGTCACCACCTCCATGTGTCTGACTGCGGGAGTCGCGCTGCGCACTCTGCAAGATCTCGCTGCCGACCGCGCCCTGTTTATGGACTATACCAATCGCCTCCTCCGAAAGAGAGGACATGCGACGCCTTTAAGAAATCCGCAGGAAGCGGCCCGCGTTCTGCATCGAACGCTGGAGCGTTACGACCTCTGTCTGTACGAGTACTTTTTAACCGATTTGATCGGTCATCGCGGGACGATGCGACAGGCGGTCCGCCTGCTGGAGGAACTCGACCGGTTTGTTGCGGCCGTGGTCGAGCAGGCCGACCTGGAGAGGCTTTCCATCATTCTGACCAGCGACCATGGAAATATCGAAGATATGACCACTTCAAGCCACACCCGAAATCCCGTGCCAACAGCGATCTGGGGACCCCTGCGAAAAACGCCCGCATCGCTCGAAAGCTGGAGCATCGACCAGACCACCCCCCTGGTTCTAGAATTCCTGTGCGATAGCCTTTGACTTGGATTTTGCACACGGGTCCTGCTGCGGCGTCGGATAGCGTCGCGCCTTGCATCCGCATCGCTCTCCGACGCCTCGCAACGGTCCCGCGTGCAAGATCCGGGTCAAGAAGACCGGACCGGAACAAATGCGACCGGGTCTGGAAAATTGCGTTTGGCCGTATGTGACCGGAATCGGGGGGTCAAATCGCTCAAAATCCGAGTTTTTCCCTGAAAATGCAATTTTCCAGGCCCGGCCGCATTTGTTCCGGTCCCATCCTTTTCACAGAATCATCTGAACCAGGGAGTCGCCGAGTTCTTTCTCGGAAGGGGGCGGTTCCCCGAAGACCTTCCGCCAGGTATTCGAGCTTTCCATGCAGGTGTATATGGAGGCGCGCGGGTCGACTTCCCGGATGCGCTCGATGACGTAGCGGAACATGCTGACCCGGATGGGGTGAAAGTAGCGCAGTTTGCCGTCTTCGCAGGCGACCAATTCCCCTCTGGGGAGAAAACTGCCGGGGAAGCGCCGGCGCATGTGCTCCTGCTGAGAGGCCGTCATCCGTAGGGATCCGAGCGAAATCCAGGCGATGGAGGCTGCGGGAATCCGGGCGTAGATTCCATCGATCAGCGTGGCGTAATCCGTGCGCCAGCTCTCATAATGGATCAGGGGATCCATGTGGAAGGCGACCGGATACCCGGCATGAACGCATCGTTCGGCAGCGTCCAGACGGGCCTCGATGGAGGCGGTCTTGTGTTCGTTCGACCTCTGCACGAAAGGCGGGCTGATCGACCAGGAGACGACCGTGCGGCCGCGGTGATTGAGCCCCAGAATTCCGTCGACGCAATCCGATTTTGTCTTCAATTCCAGGAAGGCTCGATCGAACTCGGAAAAAAAATCCACCAGCAGGGCTGCATACCCGGTCAGCGGATCCAGGGCCAGACTGTCGGCCAGCTCGCCCGTCCCGATGCGCAGCAGCTCCGAGGGTCGCGTCGAAATCGCATCCTTCAATTCAGAGAAGAGATCTTCGATGTTTGCGTAAATGACCATATGCGGAAAGGTCAGGTAGGTCTGCAGGTAACAGTAACTGCATTCCATATGGCAGTTGCTGGCGAAGTTGACGATGAAATAGTTGCAGCAGGCGTTCCGCACGTTTCCGCGAGTCTGTCCGGCGGGGCAGGGCTTGAAAAAGCGGCCCCGGTGTCGAGACAGGAT
>DATKAT010000189.1:0-12971 GCA_035514675.1 Acidobacteriota bacterium
ACGCGTCCTCCTGGACCCTCAATTCATAGATCAGGCCCAGCTCGTAGATATCAACCGGAATCTCCGGGTCGTAAACGGTTTTCAGCGACTCGACGATTTGATCCCGCAGTCGATTTCGCGATTCCTCGTCAAGTCCGTCCGCTGAATTCGAAGCGGCTTCGGGGTTGGATTCGAACTGTTGTTCGCTCATGTCGATCTTACTCCGTTGAAACGGGCTCCGGCCGGTTTTCCAAGGCCGCCTTGAGCGTATGCCATGCCAGGGTCGCGCATTTGACCCGCACGGGGTACTGGCTGATCCCGCCAAAGACCGCAAGGCTGCCGAGGCGCTCGATTTGAGATCCGTGACGTCCGCCGTCGCCCGTCGCCAACAGGTGGAAATCCCTGAAAATCTCGTCGATTTCCGCTTCTCTCTTGCCTTTTACGGCCTCAGTCATCAGAGAGGCGGAAGCGGTGGATATGGCGCACCCCGCGCCCTGAAATCCGATTTCTTCAATCCTGTCGCCGTTCATTCGCAGGGTCACCGTGATGCGATCCCCGCACAGCGGGTTGTACCCTTCGGCGGAGCGGTTGGCGTCCGGAACGGTTGAAAAGTTGCGCGGGCGGCGATTGTGATCGAGAATCACCTCCTGATACAGGTCATTCAGTTCTGACATCTCAGCCAAGGACCTCCTCGACTTTCTTCAGGCCCGCCACCAGCGCATCGACGTCCTCTCGGGTGTTGTAAAACGCGAGGGACGCCCGAGTCGTGGCCGGCACTCCGAAAAAGTCCATCACGGGCTGGGCGCAATGGTGTCCCGTCCGGACGGCGATCCCCATCTGGTCCAGAACCGTGCCCACGTCATGCGGGTGAACTCCGTTGACCACAAACGAAACGACGCTCCCCTTCTTCTTCGCCCGGCCGATGATTTGAATCCCGGGCAGGGCTGCCACCGCCGATTCCGCATATTCCAGCAACTCGGCTTCATATTGGGCGATCCAGTCGAGGCCGATTTCTGAAACGTACTCCAGCGCCCGGCCCAACCCGATCGCTCCGGCTATGTTGGGCGTGCCAGCCTCAAACTTGGAAGGCGGCGCGCTGAATGTGGTTTTTTCAAAGGTTACGGACCGGATCATGTCCCCGCCTCCCTTATAAGGAGGCATCTCCTCGAGCCACTTCCGCCTTCCGTAAAGGACGCCGATTCCGGTCGGTCCAAAGATCTTATGGCCGGAAAAGCAGTAAAAGTCGCAGCCCAGACGCCTGACGTCGACCGGGAGATGCGGCGCCGCCTGAGCGCCGTCAATCAGGACCGGAATCCCGCGTCGGTGAGCCGCCTCGATGATTTCCTCCACCGGATTGACCGTCCCCAGCGCGTTTGACAGATGCACCACCGAAACCAGCCGGGTCTTGTCCGTCAGCAGCCCGGGCAGCGCTTCCATTTCCAACTCGCCCATGTCGTTCATCGGGATCGTCCGCAGGCGCGCCCCGGCCTGTTCGCAAACAAGCTGCCAGGGAACGATATTGGAGTGATGCTCCATCGCCGACACCAGCACCTCGTCTCCCCGCTTCAGACGCGGTTTCACAAAGGACTGGGCCACCAGATTGATGCTCTCGGTGGCGCCGCTGGTGAAAACCACCTCTTCGAATCTTTCGGCGCCAAGAAATTTCTGCGCAACCTCTCGGGCCCGTTCAAAGCGCTCCGTCGCTCTCTGGCTCAGCCAGTGCACTCCGCGGTGGATGTTAGCGTTTTCCTGCCGGTAATAATCCAGGATCGAATCCAGAACGCACTGGGGCTTCTGGGAGGTCGCGGCGTTGTCCAGGTACACCAAGGGCTTGCCGTGCACCTTTGTCTGAAGAATTGGGAAATCCCGACGGATCTGCCGAGCGCGAAGACTGGAATCTGCGCCAGCGCCTGTTCTGGATTCGACGGGGCTCAAACCGCTCACACCGCCTCCCTCACCAGCTCCCCTCGGGGCAGCCACTCAAACAAATAGTCGTCCAGCTCCTTCCTGAGCGCGTCGATTCGAACCTTGTTCACCATCTCGCTGGCGAATGCATAGATCAGAATGCTGCGAGCCGCCTTTTCGTCGATTCCCCGGGCCCGCAGATAAAAAAGGGCGTCCCGGTCCAGCTGCCCGATGGTTGCGCCGTGCGTGCACTTGACGTCGTCGGCGTAGATTTCCAGCTGAGGCTTCGTGTGGATGAGCGCTTCATTCGAAAGGAGCAGATTATTGTTGGTTTGCTTCGAATCCGTCTTCTGGGCGCCCTTGGCCACCACGATGCGGCCGCGAAAAATCCCTTTGGCCTGATCTTCCAGAACCCCCTTGTAGACCTCGCGGCTGTCGCAATGCGGCTTTCGGTGCTCCAGTCGGGTGAAGTTGTCGACGTGATGGTCCTTGCTGATCAGAAACAGCCCGTTCAGCTCTCCCCATCCGCCTTCGCCGTCCAAAATGGTGTTGGTCTCATTGCGGATGATCGCGCCGCTAAGCGAAACGGTGTTGGTGCGAACGTTGGCGTTCCGCTGCTGATGCAAATGCACGGTCCCCATATGAAACGCTTCGTCGCTCTCCCGCTGCACTTTATAGTGATCGACCACTGAATTGTCGCCGGCAAACACTTCTGTGACGGTGTTTGTGAAATAGACTCCGGATCCCGTCGTCAGGTGGGTCTCCAGAACGCTGACCTGCGAATTCTCCTCGGCGACGATCAGGACGCGGGGGCTGGTCATGTGCGGCCGTCCGCCTGGAACATTGCAGAAAATCAACTGGATCGGCTCCTCGACAATCAGCCCGGGGGGCACATGAATCAGGGCGGCGTCCTGCAGGAAGGCCAGGTTCAATGCATGGAAAACCGGCTCTTCTCGAGATGCGTATCGGGCCAAATGACGTTCCAGCAATTCGGGGCATTCTTTTTGCGCCTGCGCCAGCGTGGAGACCCGAACGGCCTCCGGCAAGGCTCCCCGCGAAGAAAGGCGTTCCATGAAAACGCCATTGACGAACGTCCATCGCGCGGCGCTCAGATTGGAAAACTGAATCCGCGCCAGCCCCTCCTCGGTCAGGCGGGCGTCCGCCGCTTGCGGAATGTTCCATTCGGTTTGAGCGATCGGACTGATGTCCGTATATTTCCAAGCCTCGTCCCGCGTGCTGGGAAAGCCGATCTCTTGAAAGGTCCGGATTCCGTCCCGTCGCATTTTCTGAAGCCAGAGGGGCTCTTGCGGCGAAGGTTGCGACCGGTTCGAAAACAAGGCCAGAAAATCAGTCGTTTCTTCTTTTACGGCTTCCAACATCGATTAAATCCTCTTGCGCAATTATGCGACCGGCTGCTCCGCTGCGATTTCCTTTTCGATCCAACCGTAGCCCTTCTCCTCCAGCTCGTGCGCCAGATTCTTATCGCCTGACTTGACGATTCTTCCGTCGTAGAGCACGTGGACGAAGTCGGGCACGATGAAGTTGAGCAGCCGCTGATAGTGAGTCACAACAATGATGGAGCGCTCCGGGCCGCGAAGGGAATTGATCCCGTCGGCGACCACCTTCAGCGCGTCGATGTCGAGCCCGGAATCGGTCTCATCCATGATGGCCAGCTTCGGCTCCAGCACTGCCATGTGGAAGATCTCGTTGCGCTTCTTCTCACCGCCGGAAAAGCCTTCGTTGACGGGGCGGCTGATCAGCGATTCGTCGATCTTCAATAGCTTCATCTTTTCACGGACCATCTGGAGAAAAGCGATCGCGTCCACCTCCTCCTCTCCTCGATGCTTTCGGATGGCGTTGAGCGCGGCTCGCAGAAAATAAGTGTTGCTGACCCCGGGGATCTCAACGGGGTACTGAAACGCGAGGAAAATTCCTTCGCGGGCCCGGTCCTCCGGCGCCAGGTCGAGCAGGTCCTCTCCCTGGTACAGCACCTGACCGTCCATCACCTCAAAGTCTTCGCGGCCCGCCAGCACTTGCGCCAGCGTGCTCTTACCCGAACCGTTCGGGCCCATTATGGAGTGCACCTCGCCGGGATTCACTTTCAGGTTGATTCCCTTCAAAATCGTTTCGTCACCTGCTCTGACCCAGAGATTCTTGATTTCCAGCATCTGTTCCTATCTTCCTTAAATTAATTGAGTTGTCGGCTAGTGACTTCAGCGGGGCCGTCGTCGTCGCGGCGCGCTCACCCGACGCTTCCTTCCAGGTTGACGCTCAAGAGCTTCTGCGCCTCAACGGCAAATTCCATGGGGAGTTCCTTGAAAACCTTCTTGCAGAATCCGTTGACGATCATGGAAACCGCGTCTTCCGGCGAGAGCCCACGCTGCTGGCAATAGAAAATCTGCGATTCGCCGATCTTGGAAGTCGACGCCTCGTGCTCCATCTGCGCCGTGCTGTTGTTGATTTCGATGTAAGGGAATGTGTGCGCGCCGCACTTGTCCCCCAGCAGCATGGAGTCGCACTGCGTGTAGTTTCGAGCGTTCTCGGCGCTCTTGGCGATCTTGACCAGCCCGCGGTACGTATTCTGTCCCAAGTCTCCGGAAATGCCCTTCGAGACGATATTGCTCCGAGTGTTCTTTCCGATGTGAATCATCTTTGTGCCGGTGTCCGCCTGCTGCCGCTTCCGCGTCAGCGCCACCGAATAAAACTCGCCGATCGAATTGTCGCCAATCAGAATGCAGCTCGGGTACTTCCAAGTGATGGCCGATCCGGTCTCGACCTGGGTCCATGAGATGTGGGAGTTGGCGCCCAGGCACTTGCCCCGCTTGGTCACGAAGTTGTAGATTCCGCCCTTGCCCTCGTCGTCCCCCGGATACCAGTTCTGGATAGTCGAATACTTGATGGTGGCGTCTTTGAGCGCGATCAGTTCGACGACGGCCGCATGCAACTGGTTTTCGTCCCGCATCGGCGCCGTGCACCCTTCCAGGTAGCTGACGTAGCTGCCTTCGTCGGCAATGATCAGCGTCCTTTCAAACTGTCCGGTCTTTGCGGCATTGATGCGAAAGTACGTCGACAGTTCCATGGGGCACCGGACCCCTTTGGGGATGTAAACGAAAGAGCCGTCGCTGAAGACCGCGGAGTTGAGCGAGGCGAAAAAGTTGTCCGAATACGGCACGACTGTGCCCAGATGCTTTCGGACCAGCTCCGGGTGCTCTCGAGTCGCTTCGCTCATGGAGCAGAAAATCACGCCCGCTTCGGCCAGCGTCTTCTTGAAAGTCGTCGCCACCGAGACGCTATCGAACACCGCGTCGACAGCCACTCCCGCCAGTGCCTTCTGCTCGTCCAGAGGAATTCCCAGTTTATTGTAAGTTTCCAGAAGCTTCGGATCGACTTCGTCCAAGCTCTTCGGGCCGTCTTCCTTGGCCTTTGGTGCCGAATAATAAACGATATCCTGATAATCAATCTTGGGATACCTGAGGAAGGCCCACCGGGGCTCCTCCATTTTCAGCCATTGTCGATACGCCTTCAGCCGCCAGTCCAACATCCATTCCGGCTCTTGCTTCTTGGCCGAGATGATCCGAACCACGTCCTCGTTCAACCCCGGGGGAAGAGAGTCGGCGTCAATGTCGGTGAAAAATCCGTACTTATATTCCTGGCCCGCGATCTTCTGAAGTTGTTCCGTTTCCGTTGCCATTCTTTCTCCTTCGCTATTTCCCGATTCGCGCATCGCGGCCCGCCCTTGGGAGTTTTCGAGCCCGATTCCTTGCCGCGGCGCTGGTTTTCTTTTAAAATCCCGGCGCGTGCCGGATCGACGAGGTCGCGCCCATTTCCAGCGGACCCTCCGTCAGAGACACCAGGTGGTCCGGAAGCGGATCGAGCATGTCGAGCAGGGTGATGGAATCAAGAACCGCCTCGACCGCCAGGTTGATCTTGTTCCAGTTTCGCCTGACTGGGCAGACCGCCTCCTGTCGACAGTCCCCGTGCGGCTCCAGGCATTCAGTCATCGCAATCGGCCCTTCCATGGCCCTGATGACCTGGGCGACGGTGACCCGCTCCGGCCGCTTGGCAAGCGCGTAGCCTCCGTTGGCGCCCCGTTGTGAGCGCAACAGGCCTTCTTTGGTCAATACTTTGAGGATCTTGCTCACGACCGGGGCAGGCAATCCAGTTCTGCCAGCCAATTCGGTCGCGCTGAGATTCTCGTCTGCTTCAGTTCGCCATGCCAGTTCGGTCATCAAAATGATGCCGTAGTCGGCGAGTTTGCTCATCCGGATCATCCGCGTATCCCTTGCCTTCTTCGAATCAGTACTGATTTAGTACTGATTCGAGCCGAGGATATCAAGGGGACAAGGGGATTGTCAAGCCGGGGACGATCTGAGAAGTTCCCGTTCGAGGTTCTGCGTAGCGCGATTCGATGAGCTGACGGGCCCAAATGAGGCCGAAAGGCCGTCAGTATTTAGCCCAGTCCGTGAGGGCTGGGTGGCCGCTCTCAGGTCCCTCCGCTGTCCTCTCGATAGTAACCTTGGCGGGTGCTGACGACGGCGTCGGGTCGGCCCTTCAGACGCACCTCGATGCTGCGCCAGCCGGGCTCGGTGCGGTGGGTTCTGGGGATGTAGGACAAGTAGTACTGATTCTTCAGCTCCTCGGCGACCTGAACGTAAACGTCGTCGAGCTTCTCGTACTTGTGGGCTTCGAGAATCTTGCCGCCGGTCAAATCCGCCAGCTGCTGCAGCGAGCGTCTCACGTTCATAATGTGATCGTCCCGGAGTTCTCGCGGGATGAGCTGGCCTCTTGACGTCAGCATTTGGCGATATGCGATCGCATCCTTCCAGTACTCGTCAAGCTTGGAGACAACGTAAACCATGGCTTCCGATCGAAGAGCCAATTCCCTGGCCTCGTCAAACTCGACAGAGCTTCCAGTATCCACTCCGTCGGTCAGCAGAATGACCGCCTTTTTCCCTTCGACGTTACGCAGCAGGTCGTCAAAGGCCACGTAGATGGCGTCGTTCATGACGGTGCGGCCTCGGGGAAAGATGCTGTCCAAGGCCAGCTTCGTGCGGTCTAGATCGTTCGTCCAGTTCAGGATCAGGCGTGGGTCGAAGTTGAAGGTGATGACCGCGATGCGGTCTTCGGCGCTGAGGCTGCTTGCAAACCCCAGCGCGGCCCTTCGGATCTCGGAAAGGGAATGCCGGATGCTTCCGCTTGCATCGATCAGGAGCGCGACGTGAACGGGCACCTTCTCGGAAGTGAAGTTGACGATCTCCTGAGGGATCCCGTCTTCGAAAATTTCGAAGTCTTCCTTTCTCAAGTCAGTGACGAAGCCGCCCCCGACGGAGCGGGCGTTGACCGACAGGAAGACCTGATCGACGGCCACCCCGATTCGAAAGTCGTCGTCCCGGACCGGGGGCGGGCTCTCATCCTGTCCGGCGGAAGCCAGCCCCACTCCAGCCGCAAGAAGCAGCAGGAGAATCAGGATTCGAAGAGGGGCCGCGTTCAGCCTCCCCGTCGGTTGGAAGATTCTAGTGTCCTGTTTCAGAAGTTCGTCGTGACACAAAGGGCGGCGCTGCGCCCGCTTGGCAAGGCGCGAGGAGTAAGCATATCGGGAATATGTGCGCGACGAGCAACGCGGCCAGGTGGGATGCAGCGCCGCCCGACTGTCGACGAACTTCTGAAACAGGACACTAGCCCGCATTTCTTACACGCCTCCTACTGCGGCGCCGGAGAGCGGCGCGTCTGCTGCGCCGCAGCAGGATCTGCGTGCAAGATCCGGGCTCGCAGAGCGATCATCGTTCCGTGCGCCGCGAACGTCAAATCACTCGATGCGATGCGGCGCACGGCCACCCCCGCCCCAGTTGAATTGGCCCGCCCAGACCCGAGAGGACCGCCCCGACGACCGCGCCCGAACCGTCCCGCTCGAACGCGACGTCGCCCGGCGCGGGCTAACCGTCCGCTTCCGCTACTCGCGCAGGACGAAGCAGGACGCCGTTTTGACGATCGCCCAGAGATCGGTTCCCGGCGCGATGTTCAGTTCCTCGACCGATTTTCGCGTTACGTGGCTTGCCAGCGGGACGCCGCCGCAGTCCATTCGCACTTCATAGACTGCGCCGTGAGGCTGAACCGAAAGCACCTTGGCCGGAATGGCGTTGCGTGCGGACAACCCATGCGGACGCACGGTTGCGAGAAGAACGTCGTCCGCCCGCAATCCGACGGTGATTTCGTCGCCTACGCGTGCGTCAGTCAGGGGGGTCTCCAAGGAGAATTGGCCGCGGCCGCACTTGATGACGCCCTCTGCTGGGAGGACCTCGCGAACCTTCAGTCGCAGCAGATTCTCCACTCCGACCAGACGAGCCGTCCGCTCGCGGGGCGGGCGGCCAAGCAACTCCAATGGGTTTCCGTTTGCGATCACCTGCCCATCGTCCAGGATCACGATGCGATCTCCCATGGCAAGGGCTTCCTCACGGTCGTGGGTCACCAGGACCACGGGGATGTCGGCTTTTCGCAGAAGGGCTCTGATTTCGCCCCGCACTCGCCGTCGGGTTTCCAGATCCAGAGCTGTAAAGGGCTCGTCCAGCAGCAGGATTCGGGGTTCGGACACCAGGGCGCGGGCGATCGCCACCCGCTGCTGCTGTCCTCCGGACATCTCGTGCGGATAGCGCGCGGCCAACTCCGCCAGGTCGACGCGCCGGAGCTGTTCGAGCGCTCGCCCATGGGCGTCTGGGCGACGCCATAATGGGAACGCCACGTTGCCGAGAGCCGTCAGATGGGGGAAAAGGGCGTAATCCTGAAACACATAACCCACGCGCCGATGTCTCGCGGGAACATCGATCATTGCGCCTTGGCGGTTCTTGCGGAACAGCGTCTCTCCGTTCAGCTGAATTTCGCCTGCGCTGGGGGCGATCAAGCCGGCGACAGCCTGGAGCGCGGTTGATTTTCCCGCGCCCGACGGGCCGAAAAGAACGAGGATGCCGCCTTCGAGATCCAGCGCAGCCTTTAGTTGGAAGTCGTCTATTTGGACCTCGACGTCCACGTGGAGTCCCGCACCGTAACCGCTCATGGCTCCAACTCCCGGGCGCTGCCGGCTCCACGGCCTCGAGTCCCGGCCAACTCCAGGCGACGTACCCACCAAATCCCTATGAACGCCAGCCAGGTCAACAAAAGGACCATCTGATTGGCCAGTGTATAATCCTGGACCAGCACGGCGTCGTAAACCGCCAGCGGGAGCGTTTGCGTGCGGCCGGGGATGCTTCCGGCCACCATGAGGGTCGCTCCGAACTCGCCCATGGCCCGCGCTCCGCCCAGTATCAATCCTGCCAGTACTCCCCTTCTGGCCAACGGCAGCGTGACGCGGAAGAATACGCCCAGTTCCGAAGAACCGAGCGTGCGGGCCGCATTTTGGAGCGATGGGCTGACCCCGGCGACTGCGGCGCGGGTAGCCTGCACCATCAGAGGAAGCCCCACTACGGCGGAAGCAATGGCCGCCGCCGGCCAGGTGAACAGGATGTCCAGGCCGACCCACTCCCGAATCGGACTGCCCCGCCCAAGAACCACCAGCAGAAAGTAGCCAACGACGCTGGGAGGAAGCACCAGCGGCAGGAGAACGACCGTTTCCACAATGATTCGCCCTGGAAAGTCGACCCGAGCAAGTAGGACGCCCAGGACGAGTCCGGCAAACAGAAGAATGGCGGTGGCCAGCGCGGTCACTTGGAGGGATAAGCGGAGCGGGTCCCAAAGCGATTCGATCACCGAGGTTCCTCCGGAAGGACGAAACCGAAGCGCTGCAACAAGGGACGCCCGACCGGCCCGTTCACGAATTCCGAAAAACGCCTCGCTTCTGGTTCGTTGCTGGTCGACGAAACCACGCCCAAGGTCTGGTCGATGGGGGCGTGCAGTTCCTGCGGGACGATGCGATAGCGGCCGCCCGGAGCGACGATGGCCAGGGACAGTGCGATAACGGCGACGTCCACGTTGCCGGTCTGCGCGTACTGAAACGCCTGATTTACGTTCTCGCCCAGCACGAGTTTCGGCTGTGCGCGTTCCCAGATCCCGGCTCGCTGCAGGGCCTGGCGGGCCGCCAGGCCGTAGGGCGCATGGGCCGGGTTGGCGATCGCGATGCGCTGCAGGCCGGGATGAAGCAGATCCTCGATGCGTTCGATGCGAAGCGGGCTGTCCTCCCGGGTCCACAAAACGATGGACCCCCTGCCGTAATGGGCCACGGTCTCAGGGATGATCAGGCGCTTGCGCGTAAGGTCTTCGACGAAGTCGACATTGGCGGAGGCGAACACGTCTACAGGAGCGCCCTGTTCGATCTGTTGAGCCAAATGGCCGGAAGAACCGAAGTTGAATTGAACCCTAGTCCCGGTCTCACGTTCGTAAATCCCGCCCAGCTCCTGAAAGGCAAAGCGCAAATCGGAGGCGGCCGAAACGAGGATCGTCGGTTGGCTCCGACCCCCGCCCACTGAGGTCTGGTCGGTGGAACATCCGACCGGCAGCAGAATCAGCAGCGCCGAGAACAAGACGCGCGCCCGCCGGGGACTCGAGTTCATTCCGGACGCTCCTGCCGAGACAAGGCTGTCATTAAAATTTCCGCCCTTCTATTCTTCAATGACATGCTGAAAAGCGCCCCGTCCCCTCCTCGTTTCCCATCGGGGCTGGAAGGCCCGGGTGTGGAAGCGGCGCGCCCGAACGCGTTGAACTCCGGCGACGATCGCGCGCGAAGACCGAGGCCCACCCCGGCGCCTCAGCACGCGGGTTGCGGCCCGGATTTCGGATTTTCCGATACCACGTGAACCCCCGTTTACTCCATAGCAGCCTTACGTAGCGGCACGTCCCAATGGGCGAGCAGAAGCTCGAATCGACGTTGCTCCTCGCTGCGAAACTTTTCGTGGTCCGGGTAGAGGCGCTCGATGATTTCCTGCTCCTCAGAATTCTCCGCCATGGCCTGCCAGCTTCGAAAAGTCAGGATTACGAGAAAAGTCCAGTCGCTGCGCCCGTCGCCGTGGAAACGGGGCGTGTAGGTCTGGACGTCGAGCAGACGACCGGTCTCCTGCTGCGCTTTCAACACCGGGTAGTGGTTGCGTCGAAACAGATCGAGGAATTCGTCCTGAAAACCCCACTTGACTGTATAGAAGTAGGCAACCGAAACCGGTTCCTCGCCGGTTGTCGCCTGTGCCGTCAGCGGCGCGCTTGCGATCAGGACCAGACAGGCTTGCCACAATACTTTTTTCATGAGACCCCTCCTTTAGAAATGTCTGGCGATTATACGAAGAATACCACCGGCGCTTCTTTTCCTCTTCTAGTGAAATGGAATTGCGGCGCCAATTCCTGTTCCGGAGAGGCTTGCACGCGCCGGGTACGCAATTCCCGGGCGAAAGGGAAGGGCAGGTGGCTCTTCAATTGCTCGGAACTTGATGACCTCTTCCCAAACCCGCTCGGGTCGAGCACCGAGGACGATCGCTGTAACGGTCTCGTAAAGCGGAGCAGGCCGTGCAGTCGCATCCATCGGCGCGCCGCTCGGAAGTAAGAGCAAGCTGAAAGCGACACTCGGCCGGCGGGAAAGGGAGCGGATCGCCGTCCTCTGCATCCGGTTCAACTGGGCCGCCGATCGAGTTGGCATCGGACTGGCCCAAAGGCTCGGTGATGAGTAGCGGCAGGAACCTTCCGGCGCCTCGCTGCTGGATTCTGACCGCCCTTTTTCTTCACTTCACCAACCAGAAGGGGCTCACTATTCGGAAGCCGGGATCGCTTCCTTCCAACGATCGCGCAGGTACCCCTTTTCCTCCTCGAACAGATCGCAAAGGTTTTCGATGACTTCTTCCGCATCATAGCTGGGGATGTCGGCGGTTTCGCGGACAAACGACGCGGTGCGCCCGAAGTACAGCGGCACCATCGACAGCAGCAAGCTTTCGCTGGCCGCCAGGTCTTCGCCCGGGATGCGGTTGAAGGCGACCGCATAGTCCCACACCAGCCGCACCCAGGTGCGGGCCGGAAAGTCGAAGTCGTCGTCAGGCTTCGCTGCCGCAGCATCCAATTCGCGGATTCGATCCGGCGGCAAAAAGCCGGACATGTACTCGCGATTCTTCTGGTAGCCTTCGCGAAATTTCATCAACAACCCGTGCAGATCCACGTCCACACCCGCCGGATAAGCCTCTGACAGGAATCCGTACAGTGCCGTCGGCTTGCTCCCGGCGATCTCCTTCCAGCGGTCCGCGTACCTCCCCATCAGTTGAAACATCGTTCCGATTACCTGCGTGAACATCGGCCCCAAAGATTTTCCAGGATCCTTTGCGTCGTGGATTTTGGCTCCCAGAAAGGACTGACAGATCTTGTAGCCCTCGCAGATCGCCTTGGTGGTCATCCAGATGTCGATTCCGAAGCGGGCGACGTTGGTTCCCCAGATGTCTCGGGAGAGATAGTGCTCGGCAACACGGCCCGAAAAACCGAAATCGCCTCCGATCGGCTGTCGGATGCGGCGCCCGTAAAGAGCGCGAGTGGCCGGATAGATGATGCTGTTGGTGATCGTGCCGTCGTACTTGTGACGCGAATAGTACGGCGCAACGAAGTCGTAATCCTTGGTCAGGATGGGCCCCGCCAACAGTTCCACCCATTCCGGAGTGATGCTCCTGAGGTCCGAATCAACCACAATGCAGGCTCTGCTGCGGAGACGAACGGCAATCTCGAAGATGGTGTGAAATGCGCTCCCCTTGCCCGGAATTCCGTGATAGGGAGTGACCAACTTCTGAGCCGGCTTGACCTGATGCTGAATCAAAATGGTCTCCATGTCCGTATACACGCCGGTCTGGTCCACGACCTCGCGAGTACCATCCTCGGACCCTCCGTCCGAATTCACCAAAACCGCCTTGTGACGCGGAAAGTACTTGGCCAGCCCGTATTGGACGGCCCGCACCACGTGTCGAATCGTGTTGTTATTGTTGTAACTCGGGATTCCGACCACGATGTCCGCCTTGTTCAGGCGCTCCACCATCAGCAAAGTCTGATCGTTGAGTACGGAATTCTCCAGGATGTGGTGAATGCTTTTTCGCGTAGCCATTGCCTTCAGTTTAGCGGGACGATGGACGGGGTGCCAGCGACGGGGC
>DATKAT010000190.1:0-6641 GCA_035514675.1 Acidobacteriota bacterium
CCCGCCCATGGAGTGCCCGGCCACACCTCGACTTTCAGCGGCGGGAAGGGTGCGGTAGGTTTGGTCGATGTGGCGGACGATTTCGATCGTCAGAAAGTCTTCCCAGTTGCCACTGATGGGTGAGTTGAAGAAGAAGCTGCCGTGGTAGCGGTTTCGGCCGTTCGGCATGACGACGATCATCGGCGGGACCTCTCCCGCCGCCATGACGCTGTCGATAAACGCCACACCCGGCCGCGGCCCGAACAGCGCGGGCCAAGCGCGCGTCCAGGTCGACGCGGAGCCGTCAAAGGGCGGGAGTAGGTAAACGCTTGGATACCGCCGTGTCGGCGCACGGTCGTAATCCGGCGGCAGGTAGACGACCACCTGCTGGCGGACCGGGTCACCGAGGATGTTCCCCTCCAGCGCAGCGCTCGCGACGGTGTCGACGACGAGCCGTCCCGCGAGTCGTGCTTCGGCCGCGCCGTCCTGCGCGGTTGCAGGTGCCGCGGCCACCGCGGCCCACAGGAGCAGCACCGACGCGAGCGTACGTCGAGACATCACCTGAACTCCTTTCTCCAGACTTCCTTAACGCGGACGATTCGGGTTGCCGCGATCCAGCGGCCGTCGGGCGAGACGCGCGGGTGGAGAAGGTTGGCGCCGTCGTGCGTGAGTTGTTCCGGGTCGCCGCCCGAACGGCGGATCCGGAACAGCTGCATGCGGCCATCCACCAGCGCGGCGTAAACCAGGAAGCGTCCGTCCGGCGTCCAGTGAACACCGCCGTACGTCCCGCTCTCGAACTCGACGAGCCTCTCACCGCCGGATCCATCGGCGCTAAGGATCCACATCTCGTGACGCCGTTCGCCGCGGCGCACGTCGGCCGCGATCTCCCGGCCGTCCGGTGACCACACCGGCATCGTTAAGTTGTCGACGCCGACCGGGAGTCGGAGCCGCTCAACGCTGACCAGACGGCCGTCTGCCGGGTCGATGGTGGCGATCCACGGCTTCGCGACGCCTGGCTGACCGCCCCGTTCCCAAGAGGCGAATACGAGCCGTCGCCCGTCCGGCGACCAGTCGGCTGGCCCGACCTCCCAGCCGAAATCAGTCAACCGGATCTCCTCGGACATCGGCGCCGCCGGTCGCCGCAGATAGACGTCGTCCGTGGTGCCCTGGCCCGCGTAGTACGCGACCGGACGTGCCGAGCGATGCGAGTGGTAGGCAATCCAGGAGCTGTCCGGCGACCACCTCGGCGTGAAGTCCTCGTGGAAGCCGGTGACGATCGGCGCGGGAGGGCCGAACGGATCCCCGTCCTGGGCCAGATCGATCACCGCCGCGTCGCTCGACAGTGCGCCGTCAACGCCGCCGAGGCCGTAGGTGAAGGCAATGCGCCGCCCGTCGGGACTCCACGAGGGAAGGATCGCGTCTTCCACGATGGTACGCGCCTCGCCGCCATTTGCCGGTAGGACCACGACGGCGTCGGCGTACGCGTTCCGCGTCCAATACAGCCAGACGCCTGCCGTCGTCGGGGCGAAGTCGTCGTGCGGCGTATGCACGATCGCCTCCAGCGAGCTCGAGGTCAGATCTAAGCCGTAGATGTGGAGCGGCCGTCGCGGAGTGGGACTGTGACGCGCCTCGGCCGCCGGGGCCACCGGGCTGGCCAGCGAAAGGAACAGTCTTCTGCCATCCTCGTGCACGGCGAGGCGAGTGGTGACGATTGAGATGTAGAGTCGGTCGCGCAGCACCTCGATCGCGCCATCGACCGCTCCGACGCGCAACAGCGTGCCCGCACCATCATCGGCGCGCACGATCACGTAGATCGAGCGACCGTCGCGCGCCCATACCGGCGGCCCGGCCGGCCGCCCGATTCCGACGCGCAGTTCGCCGTGATCGCCCTGGATGAAAAGCGTGTCGCTGCCTCCGACTACGTAGGCCAGGCCCCTCCCATCCGCCGACCACGCGGCTGAGGCAGCCGGCGACAGGCCGGTGTAAGTTGGACCATCCGGTCCCTGGACGAACCACCCGGACTCGCGCCCACGGATCCCATACAGCGCCGTCCTTGCCCCACCGGCATCAGCGACACCGACCAGCCGGTCGAGCCCGTGCCCCGGCGCGACCTCGTCGAGCGTCGCCTCCCGACCCGTGGAAAGCTCGATCGCCTTCCGAAAACGCCAATCCGCCACAAGCAACCAGCGCCCATCGGCGATCGGCGCCGCAGCCACATGTTCATCCTCGAACCACGTAGCTGAACTCTCTGCATAAACCAGGTCAGCGCCGAGCGGCCGGTGTCCCGACTCCTGCCACCCGCAGGCCGAGGAAAGCAGGCACAGCGCGCCTGAAAGAAGGAGCGTCCCTGTGGGGCCCGGACGGTCACGGTTCGGAATAAGTTCTCGGAGGAGTCTCACCCTCGAAAACATTTATGTATCGTATCGCATTCTGGTTAGCCTGGTGTCCGTCCCGAAACCCGGAAGCCCTGGTAACAAGAGGAAGAGCTGGGCATCCGCGGGTAGCATTTTAGCTCTGTCGAAGGCAGATTTATAGTGCGGCCCATAAAAACTACCATTCGCGCAAAGGAGCGCCCCGGATGCGCCAGCTCTTCCATGAACAACCCACCCTGTCCGGCCCGGTCGTGGCCCATCGCCACGCCCGGGAGTTGGAGCGGATCGATCAGATCCTCAGAGCGAGTCCTGACATGATCGAACTGGTTCTGCAAGACCTCGCCCGGTTCGTGCGCAAGGGTCAGGGGCGCGAGGGCATGACCGCCGAACAGGTGCTTCGTGCCGCGATCCTCAAGCAGGTCAACACGTTGACCTACGATGAGCTGAGCTTCCACCTCGCAGACTCGGCCACGTACCGCGCCTTCTGCGGGCTGGGTAGGTTCGACCCGGCGCCCAGCCGCTCGACGTTGCAGCGCAACATCAAGCGGATCACCGAGGAGACGTGGGAGGCGATCCACCGGGCCCTTCTCGGCTACGCCGCCGAGCAGGGGATCGAGAAGGGCGCAAGGTGCGTATCGACGCCACGGTCACCGCGTCCAACATTCACCCCCCGACCGACTCCTCTCTCCTGTGGGACGCCGTACGGGTGCTGACCCGCCTGCTCCTGCGGGCGCACGAGGACCTCGGGGTGGATCGCTTCCCGAGCCGCCTGCGCCGGGCCAAGCGCCGTGCCCTAGACGTGCTGAACGCCTAGAAGCCTCTGCGATCCGTTCTTGGCGGTTGTTGCCGCGTGGGACGTAGGCCCATTTAAGCGAATTGCACGTGGTACAGCACGCCGCAAGATTTGATTCTTCTTCAGACCCGCCGTTAGATCTTGGCTGGATGTGGTCCAACTGAACGTTGAAGCACTCGTTGAACGACGCTAGGAAGTCCAGCCCGCAGTATTCGCATTTAAAGTCGGCGCGAACCAGGATGGAGAGGAGCGGATTTCTGCACCACCCAACCTCGGCAGGTTTCGAGAGCAGCTCCGGCTTTATCTCCTTCCTGACTGGGGAGCGAGAACCAAGAGAAATGCCATGAGATCCATCCGAAAGCAGCGTCTGCATTTCGTATTTCGCATTATGGATTCCCTCCTCAGTGATTGATCGGCAAGCCGTCGGCTGCGCCCTACACGACTTGGTTGAACTCGTCTTTGTAGATTATCACGCCCGACGCTTCCTTCATGACGCGTTCATCCAAGACCAGGACCATGAAGGCTTCATCCGGCACGCTCTCCCATTGGCTCGAGAGGCCATGAACGGAGGCTGGCACGAACCCGAAGCGCGGGTAGTACTCCGGATGTCCGATTACAACGACGAAGGGGCAGCCGCGCTCACGGAGCATGTCCAGACCTCGCCGAAGAAGCTGCGAGCCGATGCCCTCTCGCTGGCGATCCGGGAGGACGGCCATTGGAGCCAGCCCCATCCCCACGACTCGCCGCCGTGCGCTCTCAAGAACCACCGGCGTAAACAGGATGTGACCCGCAACGACGTCGTCCTCGGCCACCAATGACAACGAGTCAGCGCAGGCCAGCCGCAGTCTGTCGACGAGGTCGGCCTCCCCAGTCCCCCCAAACGCCTGCTCGTTGACGCGTCGAACCTGGGAAGCATCTTCAGGTCTTTCGGAGCGGATTGTAAACAGGCTTCCTCCAATCGGTCTTACGGACATCAAACTCAGCTTCCATATCCTGTTAACTTGCCCTCGCCCAAGCAAGCTTGCCGGGTGCGGGCCGCTGTAGCTAAGATTCGGCGGCGGCGGGCGCGATCAGCCGGCGGCCGCTTGCCGCCGCCGCGCTTCTTCGATGAAGTCTTTGGATTCCAGCCGCGCGATCCGGTTGATGCGCCGCTCCAGGATCGACATCCTGATGAACAACAGCGCGTAGCCTACGGCGATCAATCCGGTGACGATTAAGGTTTCAATCATTGCAACCTCGTTGAGTTCGCTTGCGCTCTGGCTTTCTTTAACGGGTTCTCTTCAGCCAGAGGTATCGGAGCACGGCTACCAGCGCTCCGGCCGGCAGGGCGACTGCAAGGAATGGTCGGGATGCGGGGATCCCGATCAAGGCGATGGCTGCGATTCCGATGGCGAAGATGAGACCGCCGATTCCGTTGGCCGGGATCTTGTCGATGCGGATTCCCTGATGCAGCTTTCTCATCACTGGTCGCCTTTCCGGTCTGGTGCTGGCTTTTGCCGAACGGTACTATGAAAGGACAACGCAAAAAAGCTCCGAAACCTTTACGCCCGTCGTCGGATTTTTCTTGACAGCCGGGTTCGTGCTCCGGCCGAATCGAAAGAATCGAGAAACGGCGGAAGGGTGAAGCTGGAAAATCACGAACCCACGAAGCCTGCTTCAACGCCCTGAGTCATTGAAAAGAGTGGTGCGCCCGGCACGACTTGAACGTGCGACCTACGGTTTCGTAGACCGTCGCTCTATCCAACTGAGCTACGGGCGCAACCTGGATAGGGCATTATAGCGAATAACCGCTGGGTCTGCGGACAGTTGCTTCGGGCTCCGCGGGCGGGCAAAGGCGTATTCGATCGCCCCGCTTGCTGCGACTTCAGTTTCCGCCGCCCAGTGTGTTCAAATATCAGCTCATGAAGCTTCGAGTCGCGATGGCTCAGATCAATCCGAAATCGGGGGACCTGAGCGGAAACGCTGAAAAGATCGTCGAGGGACTCCAATGGGCCCGCGAACGGGAAGCCGAGCTCGTGGTTTTTCCCGAAATGTGTCTGCCCGGCTATTGCCTGGATGAAAAGCTGCTGATCAATCTGCGGTTCCTTCGGGAAAACCGGCGCGTGCTGGACGAAGTGGTGACGCCGGCCTGTCGCGGGCTGACGGCCGTGGTGGGATTCGTCGACTTCGACGAAGCGCGAGGAAATCCGGGCCGGGGCATCGTCCGCTACAACGCCGCTGCCGTCGTCGAGGACGGCCGGGTCGTCCAGATCGTTCATAAGAGACTCCTGCCAGCCTACCGATATTTCGACGACAAGCGCTACTTCGAGCCCGGCCGGAGCGTGGAACCGGTCGAGTTTTCCACTCGAAAAGGGAAATGCTCGCTGGGAGTGCTGATCTGTGAGGACCTGTGGGAAGAGGGTTACGAGCTGAAGCCGTCCCGAATTCTCAAGGGGAAGGGAGCCCAAATTCTCGTCTGCGTCAGCGCCAGTCCGTTTGTGGCCTCCACGCCGGGGGAGCGGAACGGCAAGCGGTTCGTAAGGGAGGAGCTCCTGCGGCGCCAGATCGACTTGTGCGGACTGCCGATGCTGTTCGTGAACACGGTGGGTGTCGGCGACAACGGAAAAAACGTCATTCCTTTCGACGGTTTCAGCGTCGCCTTCGGCCGCGACGGCGGGCGGGCGGCGCAGTTGAAGGCCTTTGAGGAAGACCGGACCGTGATCGAATTTTCAGACGGACGGGCGCCGGAGGTCGCGGAGCCCCCGTTCGACCGCGAAGAAGAGATCTATCGGGCGCTGGTCATGAGCGTCCGCGACTACTACGAGAAAGTGGGAATCTTTCAGGGCGTCCTGGAGGCCGTTTCCGGCGGCGTCGATTCGGCCCTCGGTTCCGTAATCGCCTGCGATGCGGTCGGTTCCGAACGGCTGAGCCTGTACAATTTGCCGTCGAAGTTCAACTCGGAACAGACCCGATCGGCCGCGCGAAAACTGGCCGAAAACCTCGGCGTCGAGTTCCGGGTCGTGCCGATTCAGGGAATCGTCGACCGCGTGATCGAAGATTTCGAAAAACACCTCCATCCGATCCGCCGTTCGACCACGGTCGAGAATCTGCAGGCCCGGATTCGAGGTCTGATCATGATGGCCGAGTCGAACGACCGCGAGGCGCTGCTGCTGGCCAACGGCAATGAAACCGAAATCGCGCTCGGCTACGCCACCCTGTACGGAGACATGGTCGGAGGGCTGGCCGTCATCGGAGACCTGCCCAAGCCGGACGTGTATCGCCTGGCCGGGTTCGTCAACGAACGATGGGGGCGGGAGATCATTCCCGGCGAGACGCTGACCATGCCGGCCTCGGCGGAGCTGAAGGAAGGACAGGTGGACCCCTTCGATTACGATGTGGTGGGCCCCATCCTGAGCGATTTCGTCGAAAAGGGCTTTGGGCCCGAGGAGGTCGAGGAGATGTTCCGCCGGCGCAGCCTCCCGGTCGAGCGCTACGGTCTTCGGGAGCGAAACCTGTAT
>DATKAT010000191.1:0-16781 GCA_035514675.1 Acidobacteriota bacterium
TCCGGAGGAAACGGGTTTATGGCGCAGCACGATCCGCGCCTGCTGTTCGGGCTCGGTCAACTGGAACGGGCCGAGTGGGTGGAAATTCGCTGGCCCTCCGGAAGCGTCGAACGCTTCGGCCCCGTGCGGGCGGGCCAGACAATAAGCGTTCGCGAGCGCGACGATCGAGAAATGACGGTGACGGAAGCGATTTCGAAAGGAACCCTTCCGGATCCGATCGGCGCTGAAGAGCGCCTGTGGCGCAAACTGACCGTCGGACCGGGCGACCGCTTCCCCTCCCTGCCGGTTGTCGAGCTGATGCGAACGGATGCGACCGAAGAAGTCTTTCAAACGGAGCCGGGAGCGCGTTATCTGCTGAATTTCTGGGCCAGCTACTGCGGTCCCTGCCGACAGGAAATGCCGGAGCTGGAAAGGCTCAAAGGCAGCTTGGCCGAGGCCGGGATCCGCCTAATCGGGATCGGCCTGGACACGGATTTCGACGCCGCCCGAAATTTCGCCGAACTGGTTGGGGTCACCTACCCGCTGTACCAGACCGATCCGGCTCATCTGGAAGCTCTTTTCGCGGATGCGGTGATCTTGATCCCCTTGTCAATCGTCGTCGACGAGCGAGGGAGAGCCGACGACGCCTTTGCGGGATGGAACGCGGAGAAGCTCGAGCGATTGAAAGCTTTGATTCCATGACTCGCTTCTTCGTTCCGGCCGCCGCGCTGATTCTATCCGCATCTCTGGTCGGCGCCCAGGGCGGCGATAAGCCCCGAGAGATCCGTCTGTCCGGGGACCTGCGCTTTCGCATGGAGTCCGACTTTGACGGCCTGCGCGCCGACGGGGCCCCTCAAAGCGACCGCACTCGCGGGAGGCTCCGCGCCAGATTGGCGGGAACGCTGCAGGCCCGCCCCTGGCTGCTGTTCGCCGCCAGGCTGCGGACCGGTTCCGTCGACAGCCAGCAGTCGCCTCATGTGACGTTGTTCGACCTGAATGGAAATCCGCTGGGAGACCATCACGTCGTCCCCGATCAGTACTACCTGAAGCTCTCACAAGGGCGAAACTGGATATGGGCGGGTCGAAACCAGTTTCCCTTCTGGAGGCAGAACGAAATCTTCTGGGACGACGACGTCACTCCGACCGGGGTGGCGGGCGCTTATGCGCTGCCGCGCACGGGCCGCCGCCTGCAGGCGATCGCCGGAATCTTCACGCTCCCGGACGGCGCCGTCCGAGTCCAGGGGAATCTGAAGGCCGGGCAGCTGCTCTGGGAAGACTCTTTTCAGTCTCAAGCGATGCGCATCAAGGGGGCGGCCGGATTCTACAAGATCGACGGCCGTGCCGGAGTGCGTCACCTTCGAAGCCAGTTTGCGGAGCGCGATTACGCCCTCCTGCACACGAGCGCGGAAACTTTCTTCGACGGCCTCCCCCTCCCGCTGAGCCTGGGAGCGGAATGGATGCGCAACCGCGACGACGCCGCGTCGCAGTTCGAAGGTCAGGACGTCGGCTACCTGCTGAAGGTCTCGCTGGGCGCCGCGGACAGGCCGGGGAAGGCGAGCTTTACGTACTTTTTTGCGAAAATCGGACGCTGGGCGGTCCACCCCTCTTACGGTCAGGACGACTGGTTTCGTTGGGGAACGGCGACGCAGACCGACTCCAGCGATTTCAAAGGGCACGAATGGCGCGTGGATGTTCGCTGCACCCAGAGCGTGACGGTGGTGGGACGCGCGTTCAGCGTCGGCGCATTGAGCGATGCAAAAAAGGCCAAGCGCCTGCGGGTGGATCTCAATTACCGGTTTTGAAGCGGATGCCTGCAGCGAATGGCGCCTCCGCACACGGATCTCAGGGCCGCAGTCCCCATCCGGCCACGAGAACGTAGAAGACCGTGTAAGCCACCTCAGTGTAACCCAGTCTTTTCAGGTTCAGTTTCGATTCCCGGAAAGCCGCTCCCCAGAACCCGCGAAACAGAATCGGCGCGAACGCCAGCGCCGCCGCCGGCGGGAGGGATTCCCTCGCAACGAATAGAATCAGCGCAGCGGCCAGAAACAAGTGGTAGACGATGCATTGAATGAGGCGACTCCTTCTCGATTCGGTCTTTATAAATTCGCTGACCTTCATGCGAACGAAGAAGATCCCGCTGGCGAAAAAGAGAAGATTGACGCCCCAGATTTGAAGAATCCGAGTGTCGAGGCTTCCAGTAAAGGCGTAAAGGGCCGCAGGCGCGGTCAACGTCAAGGCGACAACGCCCAAAAGCTCTCCTGCCAAGGTTCTGTCCCGACGCTGAACGGACAAGGTCAAATGAAGCCCGAACAGGATTCCCGCCGCCGCCCCAAGCGGCAGCAGAAACCACAGACGATCGGCTACCAGGAGAAAGATCGCGGGAGGCAGACCGGCCAGCAGGTAGACCAGCAGCCAACGCTTCCACCGGCGTCGCTTCGCCTCGTCTACGCTCCCTCGCCGGGTGCGGATCAGCTTGACCAGCGGCTCGTGCGCCAGGAAGAGTCCTGTAAACGACAACAACAGCAGCAGGGCTCGATGATCGAATCCTCCGCCGGCCAACCAGGCGACGCCGAACGAACCATACAGAAGCCCCCACGCCCCGTGTTCGCCTGGGATCGGCATCCTGCGAAGCGGGCCGTTCTTTTCCTTCACCTGGGGTCCCCATATGTGGCGCGGACCGTCGAGTCGATGATTCCGGCTCGGACTCTCACTTGCTCTCCCCTTCTCGGTAGCCGATTGATACCCTGAACTGCGCCATCTCACGCGCCCGGCGCCCCAACTGGAAAACAAGAACGCCACCGTCTTCGCTCCAATTCTACGATGCGAACGCCTAAGCCACCGGAACAAAAGGCAGTCCCTAACTCGCATTTCTCACACGCCGAAACTTGCAGGCGCCGGCGATCCTTCCGATCTCGAAAAGGGCCCAGGTCGACGGGCTCGGTTCTTGCTTGCATTCCTCCTGAGATGCTGAACTTAACTGAGCGCGGTTGGAGTTTCCTTCTGTTCTTCTCGCTGGCAGCCCAGGCTACGGTCGCCTTCTCCAATGAGCGCTGCCAGTCAGGGAAGAAACCGCCGTCCTGTAGAACCGAAAAAGCTTCTGAGGATACGCCGGAAGAAAAGCAATTCGAGCGGGCCGGACCGCCCCGCGCCCCCCTTTTTCACAATCTTCGATTTCAGGAGGACTGGTCCTGGCTGCGGGAAGAAACCGATCGGGACGCGTATCACAGCTTGAAATTCATCCCTCTGAGCCAGGATGGACGGCATTACCTCAGCCTGGGCGGCGAACTGCGCGGCCGGAGCGAGTTCTGGTCTGGTTTCGGCTTTGGATCGCGGCGCCCGGACGCGGATACGTTCGGCCTGCTCCGGACCCGTCTCCACGGAGATCTTCAATTGGGAGGACCGGTTCGGGTCTTTGTGGAAGGCAAGAGCGCCCTGGCCGCGGGACGGCAGTTGCCGGGCGGCTTTCGAACGTTGGATGTGGATGCCGTCGACGTTCAGAACGCCTTTGTGGACTTCCACATTCCCGCCGGCGGCGATCGACGTCTGACCGTTCGAACCGGTCGCCAGGAGCTGCAGTTCGGCAGGCAGCGTTTGGTCAGTCCGCTCGACTGGGCCAACACCCGTCCTCGAATTTTCGACGGCTTCAGAGCCTCCGTCCGAGGGTCTGACTGGCAGGCGGACGGCTTCTGGACCCGACAGGTGCGGGTCCGGAAGTACTCCTTCAATACCCGCGATTCGGGAGTCGACTTCTATGGCCTGTATGCCGTCGCCCCCTCGGTTCTCGCCTCATCCAGCCTGGAATTCTACTGGTTGGGGCTGGACAGAACCGTTGGAGCGTCTTCGGAGAGGAGGCACACGACGGGCGGCCGCCTGGGAGGCCGCCTGGGGCAGTCCCCCTGGGATATCGATGTGGAAGGCGCCTACCAGTTCGGCAGCTTTTCCGGCGGAGAAGGTCCGACCGGAATCCGCGCCTACATGCTGGCCTGGCAGCTTGGCTACAATCTTGCAAAGAACGGACGGCCACGCTTCACTGTGGGTCTGGACTATGCAAGCGGCGACCGTGATCCGACCGACCGGCGCCAAAGGACTTTCGACCCACTCTTTCCTTTGGGGCATGCCTATCTGGGCTACATTGACGCGGTGGGACGACGCAATGTTTTCGCCTTGAGCCAGGGACTCTCGTATTCGCCTGTCATGCGACTGAAGCTCGATCTGGACGGGCACTTCTTCTGGCTGGCCAAAAGGGGCGACGCCCTCTACGACGCCGGCGGTCAGGTGCTGCGGGCCGGAGACCCGTCAGCTCCCCGTCGGACGGGAACGGAAATCGACTTGACCGGATCCTTTCGCCTGGACCGCCGTCTGACCGCTACTTCCGGATACAGTCGCTTTTTCGCCGGGCCCTTTCTAAAGGCAACCGGGGCCGCCCGGGATGCGAATTTCGGCTATCTGGCTCTCCAGTTCTTGTGGTAAATCTTCGGAGGATTCTCGACGCAATTCCGCTCCGCCTTCGCCTCTCCCTTTGTCAGCAGGATCCTACAGAACCAGCGCCTCCAGGTCGTCCCTCTTCAGAAAATAGAGGAGGGCCTGAACCGGGCTCATCAAATAGGAGTCCGGGCACGCGGAGACCTTTTGAACGAACGCCGAAGCAAAATCCAGCAGGTGCGTTTCCAGGAATCGCTCCAAAGCTTCCCGGCACAATTCGGCAGCTTGCGGATTGCCTTCCGATTCGGCATAGACCTGTTTCAGGCGCAGAAAACCGGCGAACCCCAGTTCCGTGCTGATGTGGTCGGGCGGTTCCTCGGTCTGGGGCGAGTAAGCAAAGGCCTCGTAATAGGCCTTCAAGTCGGCCAGGATGGCAGCCGGATCCGCCAGGGGCCGATAGCTGATTTCTCGAGGGGACACCCGTCCTCCTGGACCCAGCAATCTCAAATAGACTCCCTCATCCGCCTGTCCGGCCGAGCGCAGGGCCTCCTTCAATCGGTCCTTCTGAAGCTCTGCGTCCAAGGCTTCCACCTGTTCCCTCCATCCGGGACGGGGTCGCTCGAAGTACAGGCTCAAAAGCCTCCAGAGAGCGGCCTCCTGCAGGCCTCGGCGACAGGTCGCGTCAAATTCCATGGATTTGCTCATTTTTCCTCCTGGATCAGCAGAGGGATCCAACCGGAACGCATCTTGCGCGCCCCCACCTCTTTCTGCGAGCCGTCCCAGACGGCGACCGCCACCTGAAGGCGTGCACCGCTTGGGAGGTCTACTGGAAGGGGTCGAAGCAGGATCACCGACCAGCCTTCCCCGGTGTATACGCCCCGCCCGTCCGAACTCGCCTCCCCCGCTGGGACGAGCGTTCCCGGACCTTCCGCCAACAGATCCTGCACGGGTCTGGAACGGGGACCCGCCATCGAATTTTCAAGCGAACGCGCCGGCGAGTAGAGATCCGCCATTTCCAGCTGTTCAGTCGATCCCGGCTCCAGCGAAGGCGCCTCAAACGGATAGTGATCTACGGACGCCCCTGGATAGAGCGCCTGGATGTCATCGGGTCGGCCGTCAATGGAAGCCTGCCAGAACGCGGACCAGTAGGTGATCTCTACGGCGCGCTCCGCCTCGCCCATCTGGGGCGCCGGCAGGTCGCCCTCTCGAAGAGCCGGAAACTGGATCGCGCAAGCGTCGGCAAACAGCCCCGGTCCCGGCCGATCGTCCCGGCTTGGGTCCTTCCACTCCAGGCGGAGTGCTACGGAGGAGCCGTCGTGCACGGCCTGCACTCGAACCTCCTGGGTGGAAGGCTCCAGCAGCCTCGGCTCGACGATATCCTGCAACAGCAGTGGAACCGGGTAGACGGGCGCCTGGCGCCAGATCCGTTCGGCAGGGTCGGTCGTGAGCCTGGTCTGAAAAACGGCTTCAATTTCGCCGACGGAGACCGGAGGCGTCGTCCGGCAGCCAGCCGCCGGAAGCAGGAGAATCAACAGGTTCATCCCCGCAGCAATTCGCTTGTACTTCATGGCTAAACCTTCCTACGGCGTGTTGGTTCTGACGACCCCGTGAACCGGATCCAGCGCGGTTCGGATGTAGACCGGCTCCTTCATGGGCACGCGCACCACCTCATCGCCCGATTCGTCGAAGCCAAGGACCGTGTCGGCCTGTCTCCGCCAGCGAGAGACGATGCGTTCGGTCGAGCCGAAGAGGGACAGCAGCCCAGCCAGGTCCGGATCCTCGGGAGCATTTCGATAGACCTCAACCGCATGGTCCGCTCCCGGTCCGAACATTTGGCGCAAGAATTCGATCGGGACGTGAAGCGGAGGGATGTAGTAGACGTTGGGCTCCAGACCGAACTGCGGATACAGCGGCAGGGCCACTTTTCGTACGTGCACCAGGTAGTCGAGCGGATTGTCGGGGCGGGCCTTTTCGGGCGTCGATATCCACCCGACCGTTCGAATCTTGCCGATGCAGGTGACGAAACACTGGGGCTGGAGGCCGGCTTCGATCTTGGGAAAGCAGCCGATGCATTTCTCCGAGGTTCCGGTCATGGGGTTATAGAAGACTTTCTTGTAGGGACAGCCCTTGACGCACTCCTGGTAGCCTCGGCAGCGCCCCTGATCGACCAGTACGATCCCGTCTTCAGGTCGCTTGTAGATCGACCCGCGGGGGCAGGCGGCCAGACAGGAGGGATAGGTGCAATGGTTGCAGATGCGAGCCAGATAGAAAAACCAGACCATATGCGGAACCTCGAGATAGGCCCCGTTTTCGATCACGCCCGCGCAGTCGTCTTCTCCTACGTTTGGATAGGCGTAATCCGGCTCTTCGGCCCGCCAGCTCAACATTCGCTCTCCGGCCGGCGCCGCTTCGAAAAGGGTCCGCCCCTCATAGCGCCCATTTTCCCAGCCTTGGGGACCGAGCTTCTCCAGCAGCCGCACGTCCCAGCCCAGCGGATAGAATCCGTAGGGCTTGGTTTCAACGTTGTTCCACAACATGTACTCCTGGCCTTTGCCGGAGGTCCAAGTGGTCTTGCAGGCCACCGTGCAGGTCTGGCATGCAATGCATTTGTTGACGTCAAAGACTGCGGCAAATTGCTTTTCCGGTCTCGATTCGGGATACCAGTAGGACATCTCTCGGCCGATCTGCCAGTTGTAAACGCGTGCCATTAACTTCGCCCTCCTTCTTTCTTATTGCCCGTCGGACCGTACTCTCCCTTCAGAAAACGCCTCATGGCGTCGTCTTCGTATCGCGGTCGCAGACCTTTCGCCGCCGGACGCCACAGCCCTTGTCCGTGCAGACCGCCCGGCTCGGCCTTAGTGAATTTGACGATGGCTTCTCGGGGGGCGCCCGTCGGACAGTGGACGTCGGGAAGAAATCCCTTTCCGATTTCCTGCCCGAAGATCTCCTTTCTGACCAGCGAGTCGGTCATCCACGTGGGTTTGAGCCAACTGCGAGTAGCCGACTGGTGAGAGCCCGAGCGGAACATCGCCTGATAATTGGTTTTTGGGTTCTTGGCCAGGCCTTCGGGGTGTTTCGCCTGCCCTTCGACAGAGCCGGGAGTCGCCCCGTACATGTTGAACCACATGCGGGTTACTCCCCGAGGCGTGCCCGGGTAATAGCGCGCCCGGCAAATCAATCTGGAAAAGCTGTAGTCCTTTTGATTCTTCTGCCAGCCCCTGAAGGGACGGTCGCTCGGGTCCGAGTCCACCCAGACGTAGTCTCCGTCCTCGATCCCAAGAGATTTGGCGTCGTCGGGATGGATGTCGACATAGCCCTCCGTCACGAAGGGAGAGCGGCGATCGTGACGGTAAATGTCGCCGAAGGGCCCGAATAGGATCGCCACCATGTCGGTGTCGATCGGAGTGGTGTGGGAACCATGGCGGTACTTGGGAGTGTGAAAAACGAATCGGTAACCGTCCGCCGCCAGAGGGTGCCGGGTAATCTTCACCTGCTCCCAGCTCTTGACGACGTTGCGGCCCTGGCGGGTTTCTCCGGAGAGGTCGTCAACGGAGACGCCGTAATCCTCCGGACCGGCCGGCCGGATCGCCTCGTGAGGCGGCGCCACGATTACGTTGGGTTCGTAAAACGTGGAATCGACCGGCTCGCGGTGCACAGGAAGGTTCTCACCCGCCTCGATGAACTCTTCTTCCTCCCGATACAGCTCCAGGCGACCCGTCTTGGTGTACCAGGGCCTGGAGTCGCTGACCTGCTCGTAGCCGACCGCCTTCGGATACGTGCGGTTCATCATCAGGGTGGGAATCCCTTCTTTCGCCTTTGCTTCCAGCTCTGTGAAACGGTAGCCCCGGGTGTTGGAGGAATGCTCGAGGATCCGTTGGAGGTAGACGTCGGTTTCGGCCTTTTCAATGAAGTGCCAGTAGTCGCGGAAACGCCGATCTCCGGTAAGTTCCGCCAGGCGATCACCGACCAGCGCCAGAACCTCGATGTCTCCGCGCGTGTCGAAGATGCGCGGGAGAGGCGTACGCGGAAAAACGGTCAGGAAGGGATTGGTAACCGAACAGCACATGTCCGGATGCTTCAGCTCCGCCCAGGAATCGACGGCGAAGACCACGTCGGCCCATTCGCAGGAGGTGGACCACCACCACTCCTGCACTGCGATCATTTCGATTTTGGGTAGAACGTTGACCACGGTGTTGTAGTGCCACTTCACATTTCCAAGAATGGAGTTGGCATTGGCGAACCACATCGACTTGGTGGGCGCCGGCATATGAGAGGAGCCTGTCAGCAAACGATTCCCCACCCGCAGCGGATGATCTTCGTGGTTGTAATAGTGCGCCGATTCCGCTTTCCAGTATTGTCTGGGGCGGGCCGGCTTCTCCGGGTCGAGTTCGATATCGAAGGGATTCTCATTGATGTACTGGGGGACGCCGTTGAAAAGAGACACCCGGTAATTGCCGGCGTAGGAACCGACATTGCCGGCGATCTTCCCGACGTTGCCCGTCAAACCGGCCAGCAGAAAGATGGCGCGGTCCTTGTTGTCGTTGTTGAAAAACTGGTTGGGTCCCATGCCAACCGCGAAAAGAGTGGACCCGGGAACCGAGGCGATTCGGCGGGCCAGGGATCTGACGGCCCGGGCCGGCGCCCAGGTGATCTCTTCGGTCACTTCCGGCGTGAAATGCCGGGAGTATTCCCAGACGAGATCGAAGACGGGCCGGCAGGAAACCGCGGACCCATCCTGCAGTCGAACTTCAACCGTTCCCTTCAACAAGGCATCTTGCACGCGCGATCGGGCGCCGACCTCGTCCCGCGTGGCTGGTTTCGGCTCACCGCTTCTGGCATCCCACCACACGAAATCTCCCCACTCATTGCGCATTTCCCGGGAAATCAGGATGTCGCGGTGGAAACCGGGCGCCGGAGCGCGGTCGCCCGGTTCCAGGACCTGGGTCTGGTTGTCAAGAGGGGCCGGCGGGACGCCGAAAACTTCCTCGGACCGTAAATACTTGAGGGTATCCATCCGGACCAGGAAGGGAAGATCGGTCCATCTCCGAACGTAATCCTTGTCGTACAGCTCTTCGGCCATTACGACGTGGGAGAGCCCCAAAGCCAGGGCCGGGGTGGTTCCCGGGCGGACCACGATGACTTCGTCTCCTTTGCTGGCGGTAGCGGAATACTCGCAGGCGATCACAACGATCCGGGTGCCCTGCAGCCGCGCCTCGGTCAGCCAGTGCGAGTCGGGCATTTTCGTGGTGATCCAGTTCATCCCCCAGACCACGGCGATGCGGGCCTGTTCGATGGCGCTCAAGTCGAACTCGCAGGTCTGCTGGCCCGTCACCATGGGGTGTCCGGGCGGCAGGTCGGTGTGCCAGGAATAGTTGTCGAACCCCCGGCCTCCCAGCGCCTGATCGGGGCCCACGCCCCGTGTCCGTGAATCCAGCAGGGCCATGGAATTGGCCATTCGGTAGAGGCCGAAAACCCGGGTGGCGCCCAGCAGCGGCATCCCGCCCCTGAACTTCATGACCTGGGTGCCCGCTCCTTGGGCGGCGGCGATCATTTCTTCCTCGTAGCCCTGAGTCCGCAACCGTTCGGCCCCGCTCTCCCCGCTGTAAGTCGAAGCGATGTTCTGCAAAGCGGCGGCCACCAGTTCTGCAGCCTCCTCATGACTGACCCGGCGCCAGTCATCCCGCCCTCGAAGAAAATAGCGCGACGGCGGGCGGCCGTCCTCGCCTCGGGGGAATCCGTCTTCCACCCACTGCTTGAAACCGGCGCGCACCATGGGGTGACGCAAGCGGCGGTCCCCGTAAAAGCGCCGGGTCAGGGCGAGTCCTTTCTGACAGACCCGAGGATCCCAGCGGTGTGTGGAACGATTGCCCTGCAGGTCGGTCGCTTCGCCGTAGCGCATGGTGGGGCCGATGCGCGTCATGACGCCGTTTCGGACGTAGGCGTTGAGGATGCAGTTATGGGTGTCGTTGGGCGCGCACAGAAAAGTAAAATGGGAATCCGGACGCCACAGGTTGCGATAGACTTTTTCCCAGTCCCGATCGGGGTAATGAGCAAGTGGGTTTTCGGTCGCCGCCAAATTCCACGCGCCGCTCACGGACCAGACGAACGCTCCGAATCCTGCGTTTCGAGCGCGCTCGAAAAACTCCCGCCGGGAAATCTCGGTTTTTTTCATGGTTGGGTCTCCCAATTGCGAATGTAGGTGACGATGGCTTCGATCTCTTCCTGCGAAAGCATCCGGTGCGTCAGGGCCGGGGATCCGAAAGCGGGCATCGTGGTCCCGCTCCTGCCTTTTCGAACGGTCTCGACCAGATAGCGGTCGGTTGCGATTTCCAGAAAGACCGGGTTGTTCAAGGCCGGCCCCTCCTGTCCTCGCCCATCCTCGCCATGGCAGGAGGCGCATGCGGAGGCATATAGGCGTCCGCCCAGAGTCGCGTTTCCAGCTGCCCAGCGGGACTCCTCCTCTGGAGCGGGCGGGGCGACCCCGGACAGTCCGCGCAGGTACTTCACAACCTCGTCGATTTCGTCCGGGCGCAGCCCCCCATCCTTTTCGCCCCAGGCGGGCATTCGTCTTCCGGGACGGCCCCGGCGGACTGTTTCCGTCAGGAATTCATCGGAGGCCAGAGTGAGAAAGTCGGGGTTGGCGATGGCCGGAAAGGGTTCCATGCCCGCATAACGCCTGCCCTGCCCCTGGTCCCCATGGCAGGCCGAACAGAAGGTCGTAAACAGGGTTTCGCCGTCCCTGGAGAATTCTCTTTCCCCCAGATGCTCGGCCCTGACGCGGTCCCGCGGCCAGAAGGCCTGGGGAACCGGAGCTCGCCGTAGGGAGAGGAGATAAAAATTCAAAAGCGCGATCTCAGAATCCGACAGCTCCAGCGCCGGCATCTGCGAACCAGGCACCAGCTTTCCTGGAGCCCGGAAGTGCTCTGCATACCAGTTCGGCACCGAGCGCTCTCCGGGAACATGGCTGAAGTTGAGCTGACCCGGATCCTTATGCCCCGCCTGGGTCAGGTCGGGACCGTCGTCCCCTCCCACCCCCCCAACCAGGTGGCAGCCCCGGCATCCCAGGGAATGAAACAGGGACTTTGACTCCACCAGTCCCGGCGCCCCGACGCGGGAGGAAAGGAAGACTTCGATAGCCGTCCGTTCTGCGGCCGGGATTTCGCCGAACGAGGTCTTCCAAGGGCCTGTTACCGCGTTTCGATGCTGCTCCAGGTGCCCTTCGTACCATGCCGGCTCAAAGCCCCGAATGCCGGCGCGGGAAAGATCGGGCGCGTCGACACCTTCTTCCTGTCCGGGGCGCAGGGTCGCTCCCCGTCCCTCCAGGCTGTGGCATCTGAGGCAATCGTAGCGTTCGAACAATGCCTGTCCCCGATTCAATTGCGACAGGTTGGGTACGGTCAGGTGCGTGTGACAGGCGCCGCATCCGGCATAGCTCATCTCGGGAAGCAACATCGGTTCCGGCCAATGCGGGACTCTGCCGTGAGCATCAGCCTTGCGAGTAGCCCGGCCCTGCCCTCCATGACAGACCGTACAGCCGTACTCCGCCGGATCGTGGACGACGTCCGGATGGGCCCCAAAAACCGGGTCTCCCACGATCTCCTCCCCCCCGGCGATCATCCCGAGATGACAGGTGACGCAGCGATCGGTGGCCTGAAGGGGAGGGACCACGATCTGCCGGAGCTGGATCGGGAACTGAACCGCCGATTCCTCAGGCAGCTGCTGTCGGTAATCGAGCTGCATGCGTCGCCACTCCTGGCGGAAGTGTTCGTCGGTGATGGCCGCGCCCAGTAGGGCGATGCTGCCGAGGCTGGTCCAGAGAAGAAGGTGTTTGTTTCTCGTCATGGTCAATGCCCCGGCCAATGAGCAGGCGACCAGTAAAACTCCCAGTTCGGACCCCGGAAGTGGTAGCCGATGACGGTCAGAACGATGAAACCGCACAGAAAACAGGTGAACAGCGCCAGTGCGCCGGCCCGGGTGGAGTCGTAGCGGCGCATCGCCCAGATGGAAAAGAAGGCATAGGCGAGAGTGAGCACGGTCCCCGGATTTACGATGGTGATCAGCATTTGCGGAACTTCCGGCCACCATTCCCTCAGCCACCCGAATCGAATGGCGAAAGCCTCGATGAGAATGCTGGAGCTCATGCCGAATGCCGCTGAAATCAGAACCAGCCTCGCTCCCCCAGGCCCGCCGAACCACTCCCCCGTCCCCTGCTTTTCGCGATCCAGGAAGGGAATCAAGGCCAATCCGATCAGTACGATCACAGGAATGACGATGCCTCCTGTAAAGGCGGAAAAGGCAACCAATTCCTGAACGCCCAGGAAATACCAGGGCGCTTTGGCCGGATTCTCCGGCACGGCCGGATTGGCCAGTTCCTTTAAGGGGGCGTCCGCCAAGATCGCCAGAGCCAGACAGAGTGCGATGGCCAGCATGAAAACCGCCGCCTCGGCGTAGAAGAGGTGAGGCATGGCAGGCACAGTGTTTTCGGGTCCGCCTTGCACCGCGGGACTGCGGCCCCGTACGACGGCGGCCAGATGGTAGGTCTTGACCGGCTGCTCGGTAAATACCGGATAGGTATTCCGGTGGGGAGGGCCAAGTCGCCGATCGGCGTCGGAAGGGCGGACGATCCCTCCATCCTTGCGGACCCTCCAGAAATGAACCCCCATCAACATCAACAGCAAGGCCGGCAGAATCATCACATGGAGCAGGTAGAAGCGAATCAGCGCCTCCTCTCCCACCTCGTCGGAGCCGAGCAGGAGCAGCTTCTGGAATCCGCCCGGATCGAAATAGACGGTGATGCTCAAAGCGTCGGTGACCTCGCGTGGGGAAAGGGCGATGTTGGCGCCGATGGTGATGGCCCAATAAGCAAGCTGGTCCCAGGGGAGCAGGTAGCCTGTGAAGGAAAGGCCCAGGGTCAGCACTAGAAGCGCCATCCCCAGGATCCAGTTGTATTCCCGAGGAGATCGGTAAGCGGCCGTATAGAAGGCCCTCGCCATGTGAAGAAACACCGTCACCACCATCAGATTGGCCGACCAACGGTGAATGTTCCGGATGAACCGCCCGGTGGGCACCACGTAGTGGATGTCCTTGATGGAATCATAGGCGACGTCCGGATACGGCTTGTAATAAAACATCAGAAGGACGCCGGTAATGAAGGTCAGTGCGAAGGACGCTGCGGTAATGACGCCCAGCCCCCAGGTGGCGGACCAGCGCAACGTCCAACGGTGCACGCGGACCGAGTGGAAGTGCAGGAAAAAATTTCCAAACACAAAACTGGACCGCGACCGGTCGCTGGTGGGCTTGCCAGAGCGGAACACCGCTTCGCGAAACATTTGGGGAGTGGAACGCAGATTCCACCAAAATCGCGCCAGAGCTCCGCTTCCGTCTTTGCGGTGCGCGGCTGCGGGATGGCTCATGCTCTCACCTTCGTTCCACGGGGTACGCTCATTCCCTCGTCCACGACGAAAGCCGACTCGCCCAGGCGCGTGACCTCCAGCCAGGGGAGAGGGCTGGGCGCTGGTCCCCTGAGAACGGTCCCCTGCAAATCGAAGCGGGAACCGTGGCACGGGCAGTCCAGGACCCCCGGCGCCGCTTTGACGATGCAACCCAGATGCGTGCACACTGTGGAGACGGCGTATACTCCTTCGCCGTCCCGAAACAAGACGACTGATCTTCCGGGCGGCACGAAGGGTTCTCCTGGAGCCAAGGTCTCGGGAATGACCACTCGGAACTTTCGCGTGGGAGTCGGAAGCACAGCCGCCTTCGGCAGGCGCAGGATGCCGAGAGTGGCGAGGACAAATGCTGAAATCGCCGACCATACGGCGGCCAAGCCGAGAAAATCCCGTCTCGGGATGGGCTCGGGATCGAGCCTTGAGCGTCCGGACTGAGAAGCCTGCATTACTCTCTACCTCCAACGAGTCGTGAAAACGGTTCGGTCCATGGCGATGGCATCGACGGGACAGCGCAACGCGCACAGTCCGCAACGGATGCAGCGGTCCTCGTCTTTGAGAATTAACGAGTTTTCTTCCAGGTCGGGAGTCGGCCCCAGCAATTCCTCGGTCAACTCGCACAGCGACCCGTCCAGTGCCACGGCGCTGAGGGGAACGATTTTCAGGCAGATGGTGGGACAAACATCCACGCAGCCTCCGCACAAAACGCAGCGCTGCCCGTCAAAGACCGGCGTGACGCCGCAGTCCAGACACCGCGAGGCTTCTCGGCGAGCCTCCTCTTCGGAGTAGCCCTGCTCCACCAAGCGACCGGGGCTGTCCAGCCGATTCTCCGGCGGCAAGACCGGGATCTCGACACGGCGCAAGCTCTCGTACCCTTTTTCACGATAGTAGCGATCCAAGGTCAGTTGAGACTCCAACACTTGGGCCCGCAGCGTATGGCCGGTCAGGTAGGCGTATACGGCGCGGGCGGCCTTTTTGCCGGAGGCCACCGCGTCAATCAGCAGCCGGGTGCCGTGCGCCAGATCGCCCGCGACGAAAACCCCGGGGGCGGTCGTCGCCAGAGACTCGGGGTCCACTTTCGGCCAGCCCGGTCGAAACTGTTCGACATCCTGGCCGCCTTCCTCCAGAAAGCTCAGATCCGTGCTTTGACCAACGGCCATCAGCACGGTGTCGCCCGCCACCGTAAGGGTCTCCGAGTCGTCAAACACCGGGGCGAAGCGACGGTTTTCGTCATACACGCGAGTGCAGCGGCGAAAATGAACGCCGGTCACCCCTCCCTCGGCGTTTCTCAGGATCTCCAGGGGTCCCCAGCCGTTGAGCCGCTCGATTCCCTCTTCGTCTCCTTCCAGAATCTCAATCGTGTCGGCCGGCATCTCTTCCAGGGTCTCCAGAGAGACCAGCTTCACCCGGGGCCGTCCGGGAAGGCGGGCGGCCGTCCGGGCCGCGTCGTAAGCGGCCTGCCGAACCACCGTCCGCGCCACGTCGTAGGCGACATTGCCGCCCCCGATCACCACCACTTCCCGTCCAATGGCAACAGGCTCCGCCAGTGCCACGGAGCGCAGGAAGTCCACACCCCCAAATACGCCCGGCCCTCTTTCTCCGGGAAGGCCTAGATCGCGGGAAAGTTTCGCTCCTACGGCGATGACGACAGCCGCAAAGTCGTCCCTGAGCTGTTTGAGAGTGACCTCCTCGCCGACTCGCACGCCCAGTTCCAGCTTTACGCCGAGAGCCTCAATGACGGCGATCTCACGGCGGATCAGTTCGGCTGGGAGCCGATACTCGGGAACCCCCAGGGCCAGCATTCCACCTGCGATCCGTTCGGATTCGAACACCACCGGCCGAAAACCCAAAAGAGCCAGATCGTGTGCCGCCGACAAGCCTGCCGGACCGCCGCCGATTACGGCGACGCCTTCTCCGGAGGCCGGCTCAATTCGCCCCTGGACGACATCCCGCAACAGCCAGGCCATTTCCTCTGCGTCGGCGGCTACCTTCGGAACATAGGCCCGAACCCTGGAGAGCACGTCTTCCGGAGATGCAGCTTCCGCGCCGTAGCGTTCGCACACGAAGCGCTTCAAAGCCCTGATGGCGATGGGGCGGTCGTTCCCCAGGAAGTTTCCGTCCGTGTCCATCCGCGGGATCCGGCCGCGCCGGCAGGCGGCCTCACAGGGCGCCCCACAGATCCGCCCGCAGATCGAAGCAAATGGATTGGGACCGCGAGCAATCAAATAGGCCTCTTCAAAACGACCTTCGGCGATAGCACGCACGTAGCCCCTGGCATCCTTATGCACCGGACAAGCCCTCTGGCAGGAGATCAGCCCGCGATGATACCCCTCCTCCGGCGTCGCTACCTGCAGCTCCGAACGATCCGCTTGGCCCATGACTTCCAGCAACGGTTTCATCCCGCTTTGCGCTCTATAAAAATTGCTTCAAGCTTGATTTGCAATTTGCATACCAACCCTTTACAGGCGCGTTTCCGACACGAACCCCGTCCGAACCTGCGTCATCTCACCCAGCGTCGGGTGATTTGACGCACCTCATTTCAGCCGCCACGCAGCACAAAAACCGCGACTTTCGGCGTCGGAAATCGGTACGCCGCAACTTGCGCGGGGATGACGAACGCAGGAGATCAAGCGGATGGACTAGAGCGTCCGAGGGGGCGGGATTTCGGCCGATCGAGATGCCGCTCCGGGTCCTTGCCGCCTTGGAAACGACAAGAACCGCAGCTCGGCGCATTCAGCCCGTATTCCCCTAAGGCTCCCTCCCTTTTGGCAGATCCACGTTCCGAAGTCCGCACCATTCGAACCCCATTTCTGACAGTTTCCGTCGCTGCTCCTCCGGAATTACGAAAGGAAAAGGGGGCTCGCCGGCGCCGGTCAACCGGTCCAGCAGCGCGATCTGATGCAGCAGCGTCCGCGCCAGAACCGAAGGGCTGAC